>DAORHX010000248.1:0-5654 GCA_035438245.1 Rubrivivax sp. | reverse complement strand
GAGTTTGCTGCGTTTCTCTTTTCCGAACTTGCTGCGGCCAGCGGCGCCACGCATGCCGCGGGCTGGCTCGCCTTCGACGACGCGGCGCCGCTGCTGCAGATGGTGCGCGAGGACGTCGGCCGCCACAACGCGCTGGACAAGACGCTGGGTGCCCTCGTGCATGCCGGCATCGACACCACCCAAGGCGCGGTGCTGCTGACCTGCCGCGCCAGCGTCGAGATGGTGCAGAAGGCGGTGGCCTGCGGCGTGCCGCTGCTGGTGGCGCGCTCGGCGCCCACCGCGCTGGCGGTGCGCCGCGCGCAGGCCCTGGGCCTGAGCCTGGTCGGCTTCGCGCGGCGCGGCACTTTCGTGGTCTATGCCAACGCCTGGCGGCTGCGCGCCGTGAACGGGCAAGGAGGCGGGCAAGCAAGCGGGCAAGGAAACGGCCAAGGAGAAACGCGATGACGCGCTGGGCGATGGTGGCGGACCTGCGCCGCTGTGTCGGCTGCCAGACCTGCACGGCAGCGTGCAAGCACGCCAACGCGACGCCGCCGGGCGTGCAGTGGCGGCGTGTGCTCGACATGGAGTTCGGCGAATACCCGAACGTGCAGCGCGCTTTCGTGCCGGTGAGCTGCCAGCACTGCGACGACCCGCCATGCCTCGAGGTGTGCCCGACCACCGCCACCAAGAAGCGCGCCGACGGCATCGTGACGATGGACTACGACCTGTGCATCGGCTGCGCTTACTGTGCGGTGGCCTGCCCGTACCAGGCGCGCTTCAAGACCGAGCGCTTCAGCTTTGCCTTCGGCGAGGCCGGAGCCAACGAACTGCAGCGCCAGGACGAGGCGCGCCGCGCGGTCGCCACCAAGTGCACCTTCTGCGTCGAGCGCATCGACGACGGGCTGGCGCGAGGGCTGACGCCCGGCGTCGACGCGGAAGCCTCGCCGGCCTGCGTCAACTCGTGCATCGCCGACGCCTTGGCCTTCGGCGACCTCGACGACCCGCAGAGCAACGTGTCGCAGCTGCTGGCCGAGAACCAGCACTTCCGCATGCACGAGGAACTGGGCACCGGGCCGGGCTTCTTCTACCTGTGGGACCACGCCGCCGACGCAGCGCCGGCGCCGGCGACGACATGAACAGGAGCTCGCCATGAACACCGCCGTCGTGCATCAGCGCGCGTGGGATGCCCGCGCGGCTGCCAACTTCATGGCCGGCGGCGCCGGCAGCGGCTTGGTCGTGGCCACCGCCTGTGGCGCGACGCTGGCCGGCAGCGCGCGCTGGCCCTTCGTGCTGGCGGCGGCCATCGTGCTCATCGGGCTGGCTGCGGTGTGGGCCGAAATCGGCCGCCCGTGGCGCGCGCTGAACGTGTTCCTGCATGCGCGCACGTCGTGGATGACGCGCGAGGCCCTGCTCGCCCCGCTGCTGCTGGGGCTGGCGCTGGCGGCGGCGCTGCTGCCGGCGATCGCTGCCGCGGCCGCGCCGCTGGCCGCGCTGGCCGCGTTGGCCTTCGTCTACTGCCAGGCGCGCATGCTGCGCGCCGCGCGCGGCATTCCGACCTGGCGCGAGCCGGCGATCGTGCCGCTGATCATGGCCACCGCCCTGGTCGAAGGCGGCGCGCTGTGGCTGATCGTCATCAGCCGCCCGGTGGGCGCGCTGGCCTGGCTGGTCTTCGCCGTGCTGCTGCTGGCGCGCCAGTGGCTGTGGACCCATTGGCGCACGCGGCTGCAAGCCGCGCCGCAGGCCTTGCGGGTGGTGGACGACGCGGGCCGGGTGCTGCGGCGGGCTTCGCTGGGCGCGCTGGCACTGGTGGTGCTGCTGGTCGGGGCGCCGCTGCCGCCGATCGCCGCCGCGCCGCTGCAACTTGCCGCGGCGCTGGCTGCGCTGGCCGGTGGGCTGTGGTTCAAGTACACGCTGATCACACGCGCCGCCTTCACCCAGGGTTTCGCCATCCCGCACCGGCCGGTGCGCGGCGTGCGTGCGCCGGGGCATTGACATGGGTGCGCCGACCGAAGCGAGCCACTTCCGCGGCGTGCTGCATGCGGCCAGCGAGACGATGTCGCGCGACGAGCTGGCCGCGCTGCAGTTGCAGCGCCTGCGCCAGACGCTGGCCAACGCGCAGCGCCACGTGCCGTGGCAGCGCGCGCGCATCGACGCCGCGGGCCTGCACCCGGATGCGCTGACCGGGCTGCACGATCTGCAGCGCCTGCCGTTCATGACCAAGGCCGACCTGCGCGAGCACTACCCGTTCGGCCTGTTCGCGCGCCCGGTGTCGGCGCTGGCGCGCGTGCACGCGTCGTCGGGCACGACGGGCAAGCCGACCGTGGTCGGCTACACCGCCGGCGACCTGCAGCGCTGGGCGGACCTGATGGCGCGTTCGCTGTACGGCGCCGGCGTGCGCCCCGGCGACCTGGTGCACAACGCCTACGGCTACGGCCTGTTCACCGGCGGGCTCGGCGCGCACGACGGCGCGACGCGGCTCGGCTGCCCGGTGGTGCCGGTGTCCGGTGGCGGCAGCGAGCGCCAGGTGGCGCTGATCATGGACTTCCGCCCGCGCGTGCTGTGCGCCACGCCGTCGTATGCGCTGGCGCTGGCCGAGGTGGCCGAGCAGCAGGGGGTGGACCTGCGCAAGAGCGGCCTGGCCATCGGCATGTTCGGCGCGGAGCCGTGGAGCGCGGCGATGCGCGAGCAGATTGAGGCACGGCTGGGGTTGCGTGCGACCGACATCTACGGCCTGTCCGAGATCATGGGCCCGGGCGTGGCCTGCGAATGTGCGTGCCGCAACGGGCTGCATGGCTGGGAAGATCACTTCCTGTTCGAGGTGGTCGACCCCGACAGCGGCGAGGTGCTGCCCGAAGGTGCGGTCGGCGAGCTGGTGATCACCACGCTGACCAAGGAAGCGCTGCCGATGCTGCGCTACCGCACGCGCGACATCACGCGCCTGGCGCTGCAGCGCTGCGACTGCGGCCGCACGCATGCGCGCATCCTGCGCGTGACCGGGCGCAACGACGACATGCTGATCATCCGGGGCGTCAACGTCTATCCGTCGCAGATCGAGGCGGTGCTGGTCGGCCGCCCCGGCATCGCGCCGCACTACCAGCTGGTGCTGCGGCGCGAGGGCGCGCTGGACACGGTGTCGATCGACGTCGAGGCGCTGCCCGAAGTGCCGCTGGCGGACTATGCTCGGCTGGCGGCCGAGGTCGCGCATCATGTCAAGTCGCTGGTCGGCATCAGTGCCGGCGTGGCGATCGTGGTGCCGGGCAGCGTGCCGCGTTCACAGGGCAAGGCGGTGCGCGTGCGCGACCTGCGGGATGCGCGCGCCCAGGCCGCGCAATAGGAGACATCGGCATGCAGTTCGACGACATCCTGTACGAGGTGCGCAACGGCGTCGCCTGGATCACCATCAACCGCCCGGACAAGATGAACGCGTTCCGCGGCCAGACCTGCGACGAGTTGATCCGTGCGCTGCACAAGGCCGGCTACGACAAGGCGATCGGCGCGATCGTGCTCGCCGGCGCCGGCGAGCGTGCCTTCTGCACCGGCGGCGACCAGTCGGCGCACGATGGCAACTACGACGGCCGCGGCACGATCGGCCTGCCGATGGAGGAATTGCACACCGCCATCCGCGACGTGCCCAAGCCGGTGATCGCACGCGTCCAGGGCTATGCCATCGGCGGCGGCAACGTGCTGGCGACGATCTGCGACCTGACGATCTGCTCGGACAAGGCGGTCTTCGGCCAGGTCGGCCCGAAGATGGGCTCGGTCGACCCGGGCTACGGCACCGCGTTCCTGGCACGCGTGGTCGGCGAGAAGAAGGCACGCGAGATCTGGTACCTGTGCCGCCGCTACAGCGGCCACGAAGCGGTGGCGATGGGGCTGGCCAACGTCTGCGTGCCGCACGAGCAGCTGGACGCGACCGTGCAGCAGTGGGGCGAGGAACTGTGCGAGCGCAGCCCGACCGCCATCGCCATCGCCAAGCGCAGCTTCAACATGGACACCGCGCACCAGGCCGGCATCGCCGGCATGGGGCTGTACGCGCTGAAGCTGTACTACGACACCGAGGAGTCGCGCGAAGGCGTCGAGGCGCTGAAGGCCAAGCGCAAGCCCGAGTTCCGCAAGTTCGCGAAATAGCGCCTCAGACCGGCAGCACCGCCGTCGCTTCCAGCTCGATCTTGCCCGGGTTGTCGAGCAGGTCGGAGACGAAGATCATGCTCATCGCCGGGTAGTGCGTGCCCATCAGCTCGCGCCAGATGCCGCCGAGCTGGCGGCGCGCCGCCAGGTAGGCCGGCTTGTCGCAGCAGTAGGCGGTGATGCGGCAGATGTGCTGCGGCTTGCCGCCGGCCTGCGCCAGCACGGTCAGCACGTTCTTCAGGGCCTGTTCGAACTGCGCGGCGATGTCCTGCGACTCGAACTGCTGTTGCGCGTTCCAGCCGACCTGGCCGGCGAGGAACACGATGCGCCCGGCATCGACGACGATGCCGTTGGCATAGCCGATCGGCGGCGCCCAGCCGGGCGGCAGCAGTGCGGGCATGGCGTTGTCTCCTTCAGTCGGTGTAGCGCGGCGGGTCCGGGTCGTTGGCCCAGTCCGCGTCGGGTTCGGGCACCTTCTTCAGCCAGGCGCGCACCAGCTCGACGTGTTCCTGCTCCTCGTCGCGCAGCTCCAGCGCGGCGCGTTTGACCGCGTCGTCGCTCGCCAGGGCGGCCAGCCGGTCGAAGAAGGTCTGCGCGCGCTGCTCTGCGGCCAGCGCCAGCTGCAGCGCGTGCCACGGCCGCATCAGGTAGTGGACCTCGTCGATCGCCACGGCTTCCGGCGCCTCGAGGTCGGGCCAGCCGTAGCCGCCCGGCGGCGGCGGCGGGTCGCTCGACCAGCCCATCTGCGCCATGATCTGCTCGGCATGCTTGGCCTCGTAGCCGGCCATCGTGCGGAACATCGCCGCCACCTCGCGGTTGTTGTGCATCTCCAGGGTGTCGGCGAACTCGGTGTAGCGCGCCACCGCTTCGCGCTCCATGGCCAGCGCCTGCGCCATGAACTCTTCCAGCGCGCGCGGCGCGGCGGCCTTCATCGCGGGGCTCATGGCGACACCCTGCGCGCTGTGCGCTGCGCGGCGAGCGCTGGGGAACGGTGCGGGACGCTCACAGTTCGAACTCCTTGGTCAGGTCGGCCACGCTGCCGGGCTGCGGGTTGCGCGCAGCGCTGTACGGCTTGCGGTCACCGGCATACAGCACGCCGACGTTGAAGCCGTCGTCGGTCATGATGCGGCGCGCCGCGCGCGCCGGGTCGTTCGTGACGTCCACCGACGCGGCATGCACCTGGTTCTTCCAATCGCGCTGTTCGGGCCGGAACGTGACGCACGGGCTCAGGATCTCGATGAACGCGAATCCCGGGTGGCGGATGCCGCGCGCAATGATCTCGGCGGTGCCGTTCGGGTCGCCGGAGAACGCACGCGCGACGAAGCTCGCGCCGGCCGCCAGCGCGATCACCAGCGGGTGGAACGAGCGGATACCGGTGCCGCCCGGCGACAGCTTGTTGTCCCAGTCGGGCTCGGTGGTCGGCGAGGCCTGGCCCTTGGTCATGCCGTAGACGTGGTTGTCCATGACGATGTAGGTCAGGTCGACGTTGCGCCGGCAGGCGTGCAGGAAGTGGTTGCCGCCGATCGAGTAGCCGTCGCCATCGCCGC
>DAORHX010000247.1:0-5688 GCA_035438245.1 Rubrivivax sp. | reverse complement strand
GCTGGCCGTGCCGGCCTGAGCACGGCAGCCGGCCAGCGCGGCCCATTTGCGGGCACGGCGCCCGGCACCCCCCTCAAGTCGGCCGGCGGGCTGCCGAGAAAGCGGCACGTCCTGCTTTCGCGAGCGCGTCCCGACCATGCTGCTGAAGACCCTGCGCTACCAGCCGCCCGAAGGCTGGCTCGAGCCGCTGCCGACGTCGCTGGACAGCCGCGACACGCTGGTGCTGGCCTTCGGCGCCAGCGAATTCGCCGACGACCCGGCGCCGTTTGCCGAGCTGGCGCGCGCGCTGCCGCGCTCGCTGCTGCTCGGCTGTTCGACCTCGGGCGAGATCGCCGGCACGCAGGTGCACGACGCCAGCATCAGCGTCGCGGTGGCACGCTTCGAGCACACCACGCTGCGCCGCGCGAGCACCGAGGTGCGCGGCGCGCAGGATTCGTGGGCGGCCGGCGCACGGCTGGCGCAGCAGCTGCACGCGCCGCGACTGCGCGCCGTGTTCGTGCTCAGCGACGGTCTGCACGTCAATGGCACGCCGCTGGTCGCCGGCCTGACGCAGAACCTGCCGCAGGGCGTGGTGATCTGCGGCGGCCTGGCCGGCGACGGCAGCCGCTTCCAGCGCACCTGGGTGCTCGATGGCGCGGCGCCGGCAGCGCAGCGCATCTGCGCGATCGGCTTCTACGGCGAGCGGCTGCGCATCGGCCATGGCCACGACGGCGGCTGGTCGGACTTCGGGCCCGAGCGGCGCATCACCCGTGCCGACGGCAACGTGCTGTACGAGCTCGACGGCAAGCCGGCGCTGGACCTGTACAAGGCCTATCTCGGTGAACGCGCGGCCGGGCTGCCGGGCACCGCACTGCTGTTCCCGCTGTCGCTGCGCCGCGAAGGCAGCCGCGGCGCGCCGCTGGTGCGCACCATCCTCGGCATCGACGAGCAGCAGCGCTCGCTGACCTTCGCCGGTGACATGCCGCAGGGCGGCATCGCGCGGCTGATGCGCACGCACAACGACCATCTGATCGACTGCGCCGGCCAGGCCGTGGCGCGCGCGACGCACGGCCTGCAGGCCGCCGACGCACCGCTGGTGGTGTCGGTCAGCTGCGTCGGCCGCCGCCTGGTGCTCGGCGAGCGCACCGAGGAAGAGGTGGAAGCCGTGGTCGAGGGCGCGCCGCGCGACGCCGGCCACGTCGGCTTCTATTCGTACGGCGAGATCGCGCCGTCGCTGGCCGGCGGGGCGAGCGAGCTGCACAACCAGACGATGACGGTGACGGTGTTCAGCGAGACCGCCGCCTGATGGGCGAGCCGGTTCATCCGCTGCTGCAGCGCCAGCTGCGCCGCCTGGGTCTGGACGCGGAGGTGGCGCCGCAGCAGGCCGGCGCGTGGACGCGGCTGCTCGAACGCATCAGCCGCGCCTACACCGCAGCCGAGCAGGACCGCTACCTGCTCGAGCGCTCGCAGGACATCGCGTCGGGCGAGATGGCCGAGCTGTACGCCGCGCTGCAGGCCGAGCGTGATGGCCTCGAAGCGCGCGTGCGCGAGCGCACCGATGCGCTGCGCTTGAGCCAGAGCCGGCTGTCGAGCCTGGTGTCGCTGTCGTCCGACTGGATCTGGGAGCAGGACGAGCAGCTGCGCTTCACCTACTTCTCCGAAGGCCTGCAGCAGGCCACCGGCGTGCTGCCGTCGCAGCTGCTGGGCAAGCAGCGGCTGCTCGACGGGGTGACCGGTGTGCCACCGGACGTGCTCGCCGACTACCAGCGGCGGGTGGCGGCGCGCCAGCCCTTCCGCGACCTGGTGTACTGCCTGGATACGCCCCGCGGCCGCGGCGCCTACATCAGCGTCAGCGGCGAGCCGACCTTCGATGCCGATGGCCGCTTCACCGGCTACCGCGGCGTCGGCCGCGACGTCACGCACCAGCGCCTGGCCGAACAGCAGGTGCTGAAGCTGGCGCGCTACGACGGCCTGACCGGGCTGCCGAACCGCAACATGTTCATGGACGAGCTGGAGCGCACGCTGACACGCGCGCACCGCCACGGCGAGCGTTTCGCGCTGTTCTTCATCGACCTGGACCGCTTCAAGAACATCAACGACAGCCTCGGCCACGGCGCCGGCGACCAGCTGCTGAAGGTCATGGCCACGCGGCTGCGCGCGCTGCTGCGCGACAGCGACCTGGTGGCGCGGCTCGGCGGCGACGAGTTCGTCGTGCTGCTCGACGGCACGGTCGAGGCGGCCGGCCTGGCGCATGTCGCGCGCAAGGCGCTGAGCGCGATCGCCGAGCCGGTGGCGATCGAAGGGCGCAGCTACCAGGTCACCGGCAGCATCGGCATCAGCCTGTACCCCGACGACGGCGAGGATGCGGCCACGCTGCTGAAGAACGCCGACGCGGCGATGTACCTGGCCAAGGACCGCGGCAAGGACAACTACCAGTTCTACACCGCGCAGCTGGCCGCGCATTCGGCGCAGCAGTTCGCGCTCGAGGCCGACCTGCGCGCGGCGCTGCAGCGCGACGAGCTGCAGCTGCACTTCCAGCCGAAGGTGCACGCGTGCGGCAACCGGCTGCTCGGCATGGAGGCGCTGCTGCGCTGGCGCCACCCGCAGCGCGGGCTGCTGGCGCCGGGCGCCTTCATCACGCTGGCCGAGGACAGCGGCCTGATCCTGCCGATCGGCCAGTGGGTGCTGCGCGCGGCGTGCCGCCAGGTGCGCGCCTGGCGCGACGCCAGGCTGCAGGTGCCGCGCTGCGCAATCAACCTGTCGGCGCGGCAGTTCGTCACCGACACGCTGGTCGACGAGGTGCAGGCTGCGCTGGCCGAGCACGGGCTGGGCGCCGACGCGCTGGAAGTGGAGATCACCGAAAGCGTGCTGATGTCGGACCCGCAGCGCGCCAGCCGCACGCTGCACGCGCTGCACGCGCTGGGCGTGCACATCGCCATCGACGACTTCGGCACCGGCTACTCGTCGCTGGCCTACCTGAAGCGCTTTCCGGCGCAGACGGTGAAGATCGACCGCTCGTTCGTCAGCGGCCTGCCGCAGGACCGCGACGACGCGGCCATCACGCAGGCGGTGATCGCCATGGCGCACAGCCTGGGGCTGCAGGTCGTGGCCGAAGGCGTGGAAACGGATGCGCAGCTGGCGTTCCTGCAGCGCATGGGCTGCGACCAGGTGCAGGGCTACTTCATCGGCCGGCCGATGCCGGCCGAGCAGCTGCGCCAGCGGCTGGACAGGCTGGACGGCGCGCCAGCGGCACGCGCCGCCTGAGGCCTTTCAGCCGGCGAGGACCTCGGCCATCGCCTGCGCGGTGCGCTCGACATTGCCTTCGTTCAGCCCGGCCACGCAGATGCGGCCCGAACGCACCAGATAGACCGCGTACTCGTCGCGCAGCCGGTCGACCTGCGCGGCGCTCAGGCCGGTGTAGCTGAACATGCCGCGCTGCGTCAGGAAGTAGCCGAAGTCGCGCCCCGGCACCTTGGCGCTGATGACCTCGTGCAGCGACTTGCGCATCTGCTGGATGCGCTGGCGCATCGCACCCAGCTCGTTCTCCCACATCGGCCGCAGGTCGTCGTCGGCCAGCACGTGGGCGACGATCTGGCCGCCGTGGATGGCCGGGCTGGAATAGATGCGCCGGACGACGAACTTCATCTGGCCGAGCACGTGTTCGGCCTGCTTGGCATCGGGACAGACGACGCTGAGCGCACCGCAGCGCTCGCCGTAGACGCTCATGCTCTTGCTGAACGAGTTGGCGACGAAGAAGCTGGCGCCAGCCGTCGCCAGCGCGCGCACCGCGTAGGCGTCTTCGGCGATGCCGTCGCCGAAGCCCTGGTAGGCCAGGTCCAGGTAGGGAATCAGCTTGCGGTGCATCAGCACCGGGATCAACTCGTCCCACTGCGCAGGCGTCAGGTCCACGCCGGTGGGGTTGTGGCAGCAGGCGTGCAACAGCACCACGCTCAGCGGCGGCAACTCCTTCAGCGTGTCGAGCATCTCGGCGAAACGCACGCCGCCGTCGGCGCCGCCGTAGTACGGGTAGCTGTGCACGGCGATGCCGGCGCCTTCGAACATCGAGCGGTGGTTGTCCCAGGTGGGATCGCTGACCCAGACCTCGCTGTGCGGGAACCAGCGCTTGATGAAGTCGGCGCCGACCTTCAGCCCGCCGGACGAGCCCACCGACTGGATCGTGGCCACGCGCTTCGATGCCAGCACCTCGTGGTCGGCGCCGAACAGCAGCTGCTGCACGGCCTGGCGGAAGTTGGCGGCGCCTTCGATCGGCAGGTACGGCTTCGGCCCGCCCTGCGCGACGACACGCGCCTCGGCCAGCTGCACCGAGCGCATCACCGGGATACGGCCCTGTTCGTCGAAGTAGATGCCGATCGACAGGTTGACCTTGTGCGGCCGCGGGTCGGCGGCGAAGACCTCGACCAGCGCCAGGATCGGGTCGCCGGCGAAGGGCTCGACATGCTCGAACATGCTTGTCTCCTATTGGGCGCGCGGGCAGGTCACTTCGCGAGCGCGGCCTCGATGTCCTTCTTCAGCGACTCGGGCTTGTCGGTGGGCGCGTAACGCTTGATCACCTGCCCGTCGCGGCCGACCAGGAACTTGGTGAAGTTCCACTTGACCGCCTTGCTGCCGAGCAGGCCCGGGGCCTCGGCCGTGAGCCACTTCCACAGCGGGTGGGCCTGCGCGCCGTTGACGTCGACCTTGGCCATCATCGGGAAGCTGACGCCGTAGTTCAGCTCGCAGAACGAGGCGATCTGGTCGTTCGGGCCCGGATCCTGTCCGCCGAACTGGTTGCTCGGGAAGCCGACGACGACCAGGCCCCGGTCGCGGTAGGTCTTCCACAGCTCCTCGAGCCCGGCGAACTGCGGCGTGAAACCACACTGGCTGGCGGTGTTGACGACCAGCAGCACCTTGCCGCGCTGCGAGCCCAGGTGTGCCGGCTTGCCCTGGATGGACAGGGCCTCGAAGTCGTAGATGCTGCTCATGAGGTGCCCGCAACGCGGCCGGGGGACGACAGGGCTTTCGATAATAGCCGCAGCCCACCCGCAGTGCCGGCCAGGGGCCGCCGGGCGGTCGTGCAGCCGAAGGGGCGCGCCCGCGGCCGGACAGCCGGCCATCGCCGCGCCGTGCGCCGTCAATGCTTGTCGGAACGCGCGATCGCCAGCAGCCGCTCGACCTCGTCGAAGTGCAGCGTGCAGTTGCGCGCATGCCAGCTGCGGATCTGCCACATGATCAGCGCCACGCCGAGGCCGAGCACGGTGATGACGCCGAACGGCGTGGCGCCGAAACGTGTCATCGCTGCATACAGCGCGCTCAGCGCGAGGATGCAGGCCTGCTCGTTGAAGTTCTGCACCGCGATCGAGCGGCCCGCGCCCATCAGGTTGTGGCCGCGGTGCTGCAGCAGCGCGTTCATCGGCACCACCAGATAGCCGCTGACCGCGCCGAGCAGGATCAGGAACGGCACCGCCACCCACACATCGGTGACGAAGTTCAGGCCGGCGATGAGGATGCCCATGGCGATGCCCATCGGGATCGTCGCGGTGGCCTTGTCCAGCCGCGTCACCAGCGCCGCCACCACCGCACCGGCCGCGGTGCCGATGGCCACCACCGCGCCCAGCGTCGAGGCCTGCGTCACGTTGTAGCCGAGCGCGACCGCGGCCCACGGGAAGACGATGACGCGCATGTTGCCGCCGATGCCCCAGAACAGCGTGG
>DAORHX010000246.1:0-5690 GCA_035438245.1 Rubrivivax sp. | reverse complement strand
C
Organism: Rubrivivax sp.; assembly: GCA_035438245.1. Taxonomy (GTDB): domain Bacteria; phylum Pseudomonadota; class Gammaproteobacteria; order Burkholderiales; family Burkholderiaceae_C; genus Rubrivivax. The sequence continues at coordinate 5,689 of DAORHX010000246.1, read as the reverse complement.
GGCGCTGACCCAGGCCAGCGCGCAGCCTTCGGGCAGCTGGCGGATCTGCCGCGTCAGCGCCGCCGTCTTGCCGTAGCCGGCCGGCGCCAGCAGCAGCGTCAGCTTGTGCTGCTGCAGCGCCTGGCCGAGCGCGCGTTCCAGCACCTGGCGCTCGACCAGCGCGGAGCGCGGGCGCGGCGGCTGGATCTTCGCCAGCGCGAAAGCGGGAGCGGCATCGTGCGGCAGCATGCAAAGGATTCTGGCGCAGCCGCGGCAATGGCTCCTTCGGGCGATGCGCCGCGCCGCGGCGGCGGGCACATTGGCAGCGACGACACCGCCCGGACCGCCATGCACATCGTCCATCACGCGCACCTGAGACACCAGCACAGCGATGGCGAGCAGCGCTTCGCGGCCGCCGACCGCAGCCTGGGCGTGCAGGCCTTCGAGATCTGGATGCGCCGCCTGGAGCCGGGCGCGCACAGCGTCGAGAAGCCGCACGACGGCGAGCTGGTGGTGCTGGTGCTGTCGGGCTGCGGCAAGCTGCTCATCGACGGCGGCCCGCAGCGCTTCGCCGCGCCCTGCACGGTGCTGGTGCCGCCGCACCGGCCCTTCCAGTTCGTCAACCACGGCTGCGAGCCGATGCAGATGGTGGCGGTGTGCACGGCAACGCCGGCGCCGCCAGGCGGCGAGGATTGATACCCGCTCGAAGGAGCGAGTAGCCGTTCGCGGCGCAAAGCTGCCGAACTGCAAACAGCCAATACCTTCACCGCGGAGGCGCAGAGTACGCAGAGAAAGCGCAGAGGAAATACCTGGAGAAGAAGGCTTTCCGTATTCCTCTGCGAACCTCTGCGTACTCCGCGTCTCTGCGGTGAAGGCTGTTCGTGTTGCGGCTGCTTTGCGCCGTCAGCGGGCACACCCAACGGCAAGTTCGTGCGGGACGTCGAGCCTCTGGGCGTGGCCCACCGCTGCGCGGCACTTGGCTCCTTCGGGCGATGTGCGCGCGGCTCGCGGCGGGAACACTGCGAAGCATGTCGAGCGCTGATCGGCATGCGAGCCACAACCCCGAAGCCCACCAAGGACAGCCCCATGAACACCGCCATCACCGCCATCGCCACCCGCTCCCAAGACCGCGCCAGCGCCGCCCACGCCGTGCCGCGTCTCGACCTGTACGCACCCATCCACAAGGCGCTGCGCAGCTTCATGTGCGACACGCTGTGCCGCGTCGGCCGGGTCGACGTGGCCGATGCCGACGAGCTGCAGCAGACGCTGGCGCAATGCGAAGAACTGCTGGCGCTGTGCGAAAGCCACGTGCAGCACGAGAACGGCTTCGTGCACCCGGCGATCGAGGCGCGCCGCCCGGCCGGCTCGAAGCGCATCGCGCACGAGCACGAAGCGCATCTGCAGAGCATCGCCGAGTTGCGCGACGAGCTCGCCACGCTGCGCTCTGCCGCGTCGCCTGCGCGCGCACTGCGGCTGTACCACCACCTGGCGCTGTTCGTCGCCGACAACTTCCAGCACATGCACATCGAGGAGACGGCGCACAACGCCGCGCTGTGGGCGCACTACAGCGATGCCGAACTGCTGCAGCTGCACGGCCGCCTGATGGCTTCGATTGGCCCGCGCGAGCACCTGCTGGTGGGGCGCTGGATGCTGCCGGCGCTGACGCCGGCCGAGCGCTGCGCCGTGGTCGGCGGCATGCAGGCCGACACGCCGCCGCAGGCCTTTCTGCGGCTGATGGCGCAGATCCGCCCGCACCTGCCGCGCCGCAGCTGGGCGCAGCTGGCACAGCAATTCGATCTTCTCGACGAGGTCCAACCATGAACGGCCGGTCTTTCCACTGGGTCACCACCGCCACCGCCGTGGCCGCCACGCTGGCCGCGGCGCTCAGCCTGGTGCTCGCGGCGACATCGCCCCAACTGACACCCTTCCTCTGAGGAAATCAAGAATGAAGACCACACGCACACCGCTGTCCGTCCTGCTGTGCGCGCTGCTGATGCAGGCCGCAGCCCAGGCCGGCACGCCCAGCGCCCCGGACAAGCGGCTGGTCGAACGCGGCCGCTACCTGGTGCAGGTCGCCGGCTGCAACGACTGCCACACGCCGGGCTACACGGCCGCCGCGGGCAAGGTCGACGAGAAGCTCTGGCTCACCGGCGACGGCTTCGGCTGGAGCGGGCCCTGGGGCACCAGCTATGCGACCAACCTGCGGCTGTTCGTCGCCAACCTGTCCGAGGCGCAGTGGCTGAAGCACGTGGACACGATGCGTCCGCGTCCGCCGATGCCCTGGTTCAACCTGCAGGCGATGACGGTGAACGACCGCAAGGCCCTCTATGCCTACCTGAAGGCGCTGGGCCCGGCCGGCCAGCCGGCAGCGGCCGCACTGCCGCCGGGCAAGCCGGCGCCGCAGCCCTACGCGCTGTTTCCCGGCTGAGGCGCGGACGCTGCCGGCAGGCTGTGCAGCACGCGCTGCGGGAAAGGGATGTCGATGCCGCGGGCGTCCAGCGCCTGCAGCACCGCCAGGTTCACCGCCGAGCGCACGTTGCCCTGGCCGTTCTGCGGGTCGGCGATCCAGAAGCTCAGCGTCAGCTCCAGACCGTCGGCAGCGAAGGCCGAGAGCTGCACGCCGGGGCCGGGGTCGGCCAGCACGCGCGGCACGCGCCTGGCCGCCGCCACCAGCTCGGGCATCAGCGTGTCCAGGTCGGTGCCGTAGGCCACCTGCACGACGGTGTTGATCGACACGTTGGGATCGGCCAGCGACAGGTTCTCGACGCGCTGCGTGATCATCATCTCGTTGGGCACGATCGACTCGCGGCCGTTGAGCGCGCGGATCACCGTGTAGCGCGTCTTGATGTCGGTGATGTGGCCTTCGAAGTTGTCGACGCGCACCAGGTCGCCGATGCGCAGCGAACGTTCGGCCAGGATGACGAAGCCGCTGACGTAGTTGGCCGCCAGCTTCTGCAGGCCCAGGCCGATGCCCACGCCGATGGCGCCGCCCAGCACCGACAGCGCGCCGACCGGAATGCCCACCGCCGTCAGCGCGATCAGCACGCCCACCAGCAGCAGCATCGCGCGTGTCGCGTTGGCCGCCATCTTGCGCGCCGACAGGCTGCTGGCGACCGCGCCCTTGAGCAGCTGCGCTTCGATGGTCGCCGACAGCCACAGCACCAGCAGCAGCACCGCGCCGGCGCTCAATGCGCCCTGCAGCAGCATCAGCAACGTGACGCTGGCGCCGCCGATGCGCCACTGCACGTCGTCCATCTCCGCCATCAGGAACGGCAGCGCACCGGTGAACCACAGCACCAGCCCGCCCCAGACCAGCCAGGACACGGTACGTTCGAGCCGGCGCACCAGCAGCGAGCCCGGGAAGGCGGTGCGCAGCACCTGCACGCTCAGGCGGATGAGCAGCAGGCTGGTGAGGATCGGCACCGCCAGCCGCAGCAGGCCGACCGGCAGCACCTCCTTCAGGCCCCAGCGCGCGACCACGCCGACCAGCAGCGCGGCCAGCGGGAAGAGCACGCCGTCGTAGAGCCGCGCGCCGAACCAGATGCCGCGCTCGCCCGGCGGACGGCGGCCCCGCAGCAGCCACACCAGCACGTAGGCGACGACCAGCGACGCGGCCAGCATCCCCAGTTCGACCAGCGCGCCGTACGGCGTCAGCTGGGCCAGCGCCTGCTGCAGCGACTTCAGGTTGTGCATCGGCCCGCCGCGGGGCGACTCACATGTCGGCCAGCACGCGCAGGTGCGCGGCAACGCTGCGTGCCAGCGCGCTCAGGTTGTAGCCCCCTTCCAGGCAGGAGACGATGCGCCCCTGCGCATGGCGCTCGGCCACCGCCTTGATGCGCTGCGTGATCCATTCGTAGTCGGCCTCGACCAGGCCGAGCTGGCCGAGGTCGTCCTCGCGGTGTGCGTCGAAGCCGGCGGAGATGAACACCATCTGCGGCTTGAATTCCTCGAGCCGCGGCATCCACATCATCTCGATCAGCTCGCGCAGCGCCGGCCCGCGCGTGTAGGCCGGCACCGGCAGGTTGACCATGTTCGTGCCCAGCGGCGTGCCGCCGCTGAACGGATACAGCGGGTGCTGGAAGAAGCTGCACATCAGCACGCGCTCGTCGTTGGCGACGATGTCCTCGGTGCCGTTGCCGTGGTGCACGTCGAAGTCGATGATCGCCACGCGCTGCAGGCCGTGCACGTCCAGCGCATGACGCGCCGCCACCGCCACGTTGTTGAAGAAGCAGAAGCCCATCGCCTGGTCGCGCGTCGCATGGTGGCCGGGCGGTCGCACCGCGCAGAAGGCGTTGGCGGCGCGCCCGGACAGCACCTCGTCGGTCGCCGCCACCGCGGCGCCGGCCGAGTACAGCGCCGCGTTCAGCGTGCCGGCGCACACCGTGGTGTCGGGATCGACCGCGCGCGGCTCGCCGGCTTCGCGCACCCGCCGCATCAGGTCGGTGACCTCGAGCACGTAGCCGCTGGCATGCGCGCGACCCAGTTGCTCGATCGTGACGCGCGGCGCATCGTGGTAGTCCAAAGCGATGTCGAGCCCGGTGGCGCGCAGGTGGTCGCTGATCGCATCCAGCCGCTGCGGGCATTCGGGGTGGCCTGCACCCATATCGTGCAAACGGCACTCGGAGGGGCTGTAGTAGGCAGTGCTCATGGCGGGCTGAAGCGGCGTTTTCGGTTAAGGTGCAGCCGATGGATTCGAGTGTAGCGCGCCGCATTTCGCGCCTCGTGGACCAGATCTCCACGATCATCGTCGGCAAACGTTCGCAGATCGAAGACTGCGTCGCCTGCCTGCTGGCCGGCGGCCACCTGCTGATCGAGGACGTGCCCGGCGTCGGCAAGACGACGCTGGCGCATGCGCTGGCGGTGTGCCTGGGGCTGAAGTTCTCGCGCGTGCAGTTCACCGCCGACCTGATGCCGTCCGACCTGGTCGGCGTCAGCGTGTTCGAGCGCAGCAAGGAGGCCTTCGTCTTCCACCCCGGGCCGGTGTTCACGCAGGTGCTGCTGGCCGACGAGATCAACCGCGCCGGGCCGAAGACGCAGAGTGCGCTGCTCGAGGCCATGGAGGAGCAGCAGGTGTCGGTGGAGAACGAGACGCGCACGCTGCCGACGCCGTTCTTCGTCATCGCCACGCAGAACCCGACCGACCAGCTCGGCACCTACCCGCTGCCCGAGTCGCAGCTCGACCGCTTCCTGCTGCGCATCACGCTCGGCTACCCGGACCGCGCGTCGGAGCGCGCGCTGCTGGTCGGCGAGGACCGGCGCGAGGCGATCACGCGGCTGCCGGCGCTGATGTCGCCGGCCGATCTGCAGGCGGCGCAGCAGGCGGTGCGTGCCGTGCTTGCCTCGGAGGCGCTGCTCGACTACCTGCAGTCGCTGATCGCCGCGACGCGCTCGGGCCAGTGGTTCGTCGAGGGCCTGAGCCCGCGCGCCGGCATCGCCGTGCTGCGCGTGGCCAAGGCGCGCGCGCTGATGGCGCAGCGCGACTATGTCGCCCCGGACGACATCCAGGCCATCCTGCCGCAAGCCATCGCGCACCGCCTGCAGCCGATCGCCGGCGCCGGCCGCGGCGCGATCGAGCAGGTGCGGGCGATGGTGGAAGCCACGCCGATCCCGTGACCCCGCCCCTGCGGTCTTCGGCCGGGCCCGCCGCGGCCGCCCGCTGGGCCTCCTCCACCAGGCGCACGATGCGGGCCAGGGTAGAGTCTGCGCCCAC
>DAORHX010000245.1:0-5694 GCA_035438245.1 Rubrivivax sp. | reverse complement strand
GGGTGCTTAGCTCAGTTGGTAGAGCGGCGCCCTTACAAGGCGTAGGTCGGGGGTTCGAGACCCTCAGCACCCACCATCGATGACGGCGGGTTCCGCCGTAGAATCGCGGCCCGCCGTCGGCCGCAGACTGCCGGCTTGCGGAACCGGCCCTGGCCCAGCCAGTCGAAGGCGAACCGCCGCGGTTCGCCTTCTTTGTTTGCCGGCGGGGCGGCCCGGATCCGGCGACGACCGAGCCCTCCACGCGCGCACCCAAGGTCCACCATGTTCGATTTCGTCCGCTCGCACACCCGCCTGTTCCAGGGCATCCTGGTGCTGCTGATCTTCCCGTCGTTCGTGTTCTTCGGCGTGCAGGGCTATTCCAGCTTCACCGACGCGTCCAACAGCAAGGTGGCCGAGGTCGACGGTCGTGGCATCACGCAGACCGACTGGGACAGCGCACACCAGCGCAACATCGAGCGTTTTCGCCAGCAGATGCCGAACGTCGACGTCAAGCTGCTCGACACGCCGGCGGTGCGCGCCGAGACGCTGGACGGCATCGTGCGCGAACGGGTGCTGCTGGCCGCGGCGGAACATCTGCACCTGGGCGTGAGCGACGAGCGGCTGCAGCGCGTTTTTTCCACCGACCCGCAGTTCGCACCGCTGCGCAACGCCGACGGCAGCATCAAGGCCGAACTGCTGGCGGCGCAGGGCATGAACTCCGAGATGTTCGCGCAGAGCCTGCGCCAGGACCTGGCGGTGCGGCAGGTGATGCAGGGCATCGGCACGACCGTGGTGACGCCGAAGGCGGTGGTCGACCCGTCGCTCGACGCGCTGCTGCAGCGCCGGCAGGTGCAGTTCCAGCGCTTCGACGCGCAGGCCTTCCAGGCCAAGGCCAACCCCAGCGATGCCGAGATCGAGGCCTTCTACAAGGCCAACGAGGCGCTGTTCCGCGCGCCCGAGCAGGCGCGCATCGACTATGTGCTGCTCGACCTGCAGACGCTGCAGAAGGGGCTGACGGTTTCCGCCGACGAGCTGCAGCGCTTCTACACCGAGAACGCCAGCCGCTACACCGCGGCCGAGGAGCGCCGCGCCAGCCACATCCTGGTGAAGGCGGACAAGGACATGCCGGCGGCAGAGCGGCAGAAGGCGCGCGCCAAGGCCGACGCCTTGCTCGCACAGCTGCGCAAGTCGCCGGGCCAGTTCGCCGAGCTGGCGAAGAGGAACAGCGACGACCCCGGCAGCGCCGAGCGCGGCGGCGACCTCGACTATTTCGGCCGCGGTGCGATGGTCAAGCCCTTCGAGGACGCGGTGTTCGTGATGAAGCCGGGCGAGATCAGCAACGTCGTCGAGTCCGACTTCGGCTTTCACATCATCCAGCTGACCGGGCAGCGCGGCGGCGAGAAGAAGACCTTCGAGCAGGTGCGCCCCGAGATCGAGGCCGAGGTGAAGCGGCAGCTGGCACAGCGGCGCTTCGCCGAGGCGGCCGAGCAGTTCACGAACACCGTGTACGAGCAGTCGGACAGCCTGCAGCCGGTGGTCGACAAGCTGAAGCTGGAAAAGCGCAGCGCGCTGGTGCAGCGCACGCCGGCACCGGGCGCCGCGGGGGCGCTGGCGTCGGCCAAGCTGCTGGAGGCGGTGTTCGGCAACGACGCGCTGCGCAACAAGCGCAACACCGACGCGATCGAGGTCGGCCCCAGCCAGCTGGCGTCGGCGCGTGTCGTCGAACACCTGCCGGCGCGCACGCTGCCGCTGGCCGACGTCAAGGACCAGGTGCGAGCCCGGCTGGTTGCCGAGCAGGCCGCTGCGCTGGCGCGCAAGGAAGGACAGGCGCTGCTCGCGCAGCTGCAGCAGGGGGGCGCTGCCGCCGCGCTGCCGCAAAGTGCGGTCATCGGCCGCATGAGCGCGCAAAGCGTGCCGCAACCGGTGATCGATGCGGTGCTCGGCGCCGACGCCGGCAAGTTGCCGTTGCCGCTGGGCGTCGACCTGGGCGCGCAGGGCTTCTGGGTCGGCAAGGTGATGCAGGTGCTGCCGCGCGACCCGGCGCTGGCCGACGAGCAGATGCTGCAGGGCCAGTACGCCCAGGCCATCTCGGCAGCCGAGATGCAGGCCTACTACGCCGCGTTGAAGGCGCGCTACAAGGCCGAGATCAAGCCGCGTGCCGCGGCGCTGGCCGCGTCGGCGCCGGAGCAGCGCTGACGGCCGACTATAATTTCTCGCTTCGGCGGTGGCTGTAGCTCAGTTGGTAGAGTCCAGGATTGTGATTCCTGTTGTCGTGGGTTCGAGTCCCATCAGCCACCCCACCCCGAGCCGCTGATCTCCAGCGGCTTTTTTTTCGGCGCTTCGGGCCGGGCTCAACGCTCGGCGATGAAGTGCTGCATGCTGACCGTCTCGCCCGGCAGCAGGTAGCCCCGCACGCGCTGCTCCAGCTCCTGGTCGGCCAGCGTCGCGCGCGAGCGCTGGTGCAGGTAGTCGGCCCATGACGTGACGATGAAGCGCTCGACATAGCGCGAGGGGTCCGACAGATCGCGATACGCGCGCCAGAAGGTTGCACCGTCGCGCCGGCGCGGCGCGCGCAGTTGGCTCAGCGCGTCGAGGAAGGCCGCACTGTCTTCGGCGGCGACGCGATAGCCCAGCTCCACGGCCACCGGGCCGGCTTCCGGCGCGGGCTCGTCGGCGACGAAGAAGTCGTCCCAGCGCGTGGTCACCGTGACCTCCTCGGCCTGGCCCATGCGCAGCGGAAAGGGCTTGGCCAGCAGCAGCCCGGCTGCCATGCAGCCGGCGGCGACGCTGAGTGCGAAGCGCAGGCTGACGATGTCCGACAGCGCACCCCAGAACGCCGAGCAGATGGCGAATGCGCCCAGCGCGCACAGCGTGTGCAGGGCCAGCGCCCGCGCCCGCACCCACAGCGGCACGCTGGTCTGCGTGGCGGTGTTGAAGGTCGACATCACCGCCATCCAGCACGCGCCGCCCAGCCCCAGCGCCGGGTAGACCAGCAGCTTGTGCGTCGAGAACGCGGCCACCAGCATGACGCCGGCATACAGCACGCAGCCGGTGCCCACCAGGCGTTCGAGCCCGGCCGTGGCGCGCAGCCGGCCGATCACCAGCCCGGCAGCCACCGCGCCGCCGCCCATGCAGCCCATCAGCAGGCCGACGCCGGCGGCACCCAGCCCCAGCTGGCGCTGGTCGATCACCGGCAGCAGCGCCCACAGGGCCGAGCCGGCGCCGCTGTAGGCGACGGTGCGCACCATCTGCGCCAGCACGGTGTGCGAATGGCGCGCGAAGCGCAAGCCGGCGAGCATGCCGCCCCACAGCCGCTCGGCCGGCAGCCGCGACGGCGGGTGTGGCTTCGGCGGCCAGCGGCGGATCGCCTGCAGCATCAGCAGCGCGCCGATGACCGCGACGACGAAGTTCCATGTGCCGCCGAGCAGCGAGAACACCGTGCCGGCCAGCGCCGGGCCGACCGCGCGTGCGCCGTTGTAGGCGATCGACACCGCGGTGATGGCGTTCGGCAGCTCGTTGCGTGGCACCGCGTCGGCGACGGTGGAATTCCATGCCGGCGACAACATCGCGGTGCAGGCGCCGGCGATGAAGATGAAGAACAGCAGCGTCGCCGGCCCGCCGATGCCGGCGAACAGCAGCAGCGCCAGCAGCGTGCCGGCGGCCACCTGCGCCGCCAGCGCGCCAAGTATCAGCCGGCGCCGGTCGGTGATGTCGGCCAGCACGCCGGCCGGCAGCGACAGCAGGAACATCGGCAGGAACACGGCCGTCTGCACCAGCGCCGACAGGAACGACGAGCCGGTCAACTCGATCATCATCCAGGCCGCGGCCATCGTCTGCATCGCATTGGCGATGAAGTACAGGCCACCGCCCAGCCACAGCGCGCGAAAGCCCGGGTGGCGCAGCGCGGACCAAGTGGAAAGTGGGGCGGGCGATGCGCTCATCGGGGGCGATTGTCGGCGCGGCCGGGGGCGCTGCGATACTCGTGCACTTACCAGCATCGGGGGCGGGCCACCATGGAAGTTCGTGATCAGGTGATCGTCGTCACCGGCGGCGGCTCGGGCATCGGCCGTGCGCTGTGCGAGCGTTTTGCCGCCGACGGGGCGCGTGCCGTGGTCGTCGCCGACCTGGATGCCGCGGCCGCGCGCCAGGTGGCCGCCGCGGTCGGCGGCATCGGCTACGGCGTCAACGTTGCCGACGAAGCCGACGTGCAGCGGCTGGTGCGCGCGACCCACGTAGCCTGCGGGCCGATCGACCTGTTCTGCAGCAACGCCGGCGTCATCGTGCGTGCCGACGAGGACGCGTCCAACGAGCACTGGCAGCGCCACTGGGACGTCAACGTGATGGCGCATGTCTACGCCGCGCGGGCCGTGCTGCCGCAGATGCTGGAGCGCGGCCGCGGCTACCTGCTGCAGACCGCCTCGGCCGCCGGCCTGCTGAGCCAGGTCAACGCCGCGCCGTACTCGGTGACCAAGCACGCGGCGGTGGCCTTTGCCGAATGGCTGTCGATCGCCTACGGCGAGCGCGGCATCCGCGTCAGCTGCCTGTGCCCGCAGGGTGTGCGCACGCCGATGCTGCGCAGCGCCGACGGCGGCAACCGGCCGAGTTTCCTGGCCGACGGAGCGCTGCCTGCCGAGCAGGTGGCCGACAGCGTGGTGCAGGGCCTCGCGCGCGAGGAATTCCTGATCCTGCCGCATGCCGATGTGCTGACCTTCTTCCAGCGCAAGGCGGCCGACTACGAGCGCTGGCTGCGCGGCATGCGCCGCTTGCGCGACAAGGTGGTGGGCCGGCCGAAGCGGCGCGGCGCGGGCCTCGACCCGCAGTAGCCAGGCCTTCACCGCGGAGGAATGGAGGGCGCAGAGGTCCGCAGAGTGAACATCTGCAGGTGTTCCTCCGGGCTACCTCCGTTTCCCGCATTCCTCTTGCGCCGCGAGCGGGCGACTGTTGCGCTCGGCTCGATCGCCGATGCGCATCAGTAGCCGCGCATGCGCGCCAGCCGGTCCATCTGCCCGCCGGCGTCGCCGTACAGCTCCTGCAGCACGCGTGCGCGCTTCATGAACAGGCCGAAGTCGAGCTGGTCGGTCATGCCCATGCCGCCGTGCATCTGCACGCCTTCCTGCACCGCCAGCGTCGCCACGGTGCCGCACTTGGCCTTGGCCACGGCGACCGCCTCGGGCGCGTCGTCGGGGTCGGCATCCAGCGACTGCAGCGCCTTGGCTAGCGCGGCGCGCGCCAGCTCGATGTCGACGTACAGCGCCGCGGCGCGGTGCTGCAGCGCCTGGAACTTGCCGATCGGCTTGCCGAACTGCTTGCGCTGCTTCAGGTAGTCGAGCGTGCGCTCGAAGACCTCGTCGGCGATACCCAGCAGTTCGGCCGCGGCTGCGGCGCGGCCTGCGTCCAGCGCCTGCTGCAGCGTCGCCTCGTTCCCCGCGGGCAGGCGAGCCTCGTCGGGCAGGGGCACGTCCAGCAGCACGACGCGTGCCGCGTTGTGGGCGTCGGCCATCACCGTGCGTTCGACCTGAACGCCAAGCGTGTCGCGCGGCACGGCGAACAGTGCCACGCCGTCGTCGCTGCGCGCCGCCACCAGCAGCAGCGACGCGACATGAGCGTCGGGCACGAAGGTCTTGCTGCCCGACAGCTGCCAAGCCTCGCCGCGGCGCTCAGCGCGCAGCGCGATGCTTTCGGGCTTGTGCTTGATCCCTTCGTCGACGGCCAGCG
>DAORHX010000244.1:2123-5761 GCA_035438245.1 Rubrivivax sp. | reverse complement strand
CTTCGATGTCCAGCGTGCCGTCGGCCGCACGCGCCAGCACCAGCGACGGCCGCTGCAGGCTCAGGCTGCCGATGCCGGCGCGCCGCTGCAGCAGGTCGGCCTGCAGTTCGCGCAGCTCCAGTCGCGCCAGTTGCACGGCGGGACTGGCCGCGCGCCGCGACGGCTCGGCCAGCTCGAACCCGTCGACGTGCAGCGACGGCACGCCCAGCCGCAGCCGCGGCGCATCGCCGCCCGCCCAGTCCAGCGTCGCCGTGGCCTCGAGCTTGGCGCGAAGCTGCGGACGCAGCTGCTCGCGCAGATACGGCTCGGCGATGGCGGCGTCGATGTCGGCCAACTGCAGCGAGAGCTTCGCCTGCCGGTCGGTGAAGCTGCCTTCGGCCTGCAGCCGACCACGCGCCTTGCCCAGCGCCTGCAGCACTCCGTCGACACGCATCGTGGCATCGGCATCGAACGGCCAGCGCAGCTGCTGCAGCTGCAGCGCGATGCCTTGCAGCTGCATTTCGGCCTTCGGCTGCAGCGTGGAATCGGTCCAGTCGATGCGCGCGTCGTTCAGCTCGAGCCGGTCGAGCTGCAGCTGCCACGGGGGTGCCGCCGCGGCGCCGTCGCTGGCCGCCGGTGGCATCGCCTCGGCCAGGCCCTGCAGCTGCAGGCGGCCCGACGCCTCACGCCGCAGCTGCAGCTGCGCCCCGTCGATGCGCACGCCCTCGACCACGGCGCGGCGCAGCAGCGGGCGCAGTTCGGTCAGCTGCACGCGCAGCTTCTGCCAGCCGAGCAGCGGCGCGTCGTCGACCGCGCGCAGCGCGAAGTCGTCGAGCTCGACCCAGCCCTGCAGCGCGACGCGCGGCGCCTGCGCGCGCGGTTGATCGAAGCGCAACCCGATGTCGGCCGACAGCGTGCCGCCGAACGGCCGCAGCGGCAGCGACGCCGGCAGGTAGGCCCACATCGGCTGCAGCGCCAGCGCATCGAAGCGCACCTGCAGCTCCGAGGCACGCCCTTCGGCGAACGGCGTCGCGCGGCCGCGGTTGTCGAAGTGGCTGCCGTTGAGCTCGAAGGTCAGCCGCGGCTCCACCTTGACCTGCAGGTCATCGGGCAGGTTCGACAGGAACGGCAGATCGAGCCCGATGTCGCGCAGCACGTGCGTGCGCCCCACCAGGCGGTCGTCGAAGCTGAACTCGCCGTCGGCGATGCGCAGGTTGAACAGCGCGAAGCGGGCCGGCTCGGCGGCGGCATCGGCCGGCGCAGCGCTCAGCCGCTGCACCAGGTCGTCGATGTCGAAGCGGCCGTCGGCCAGCCGCGTCAGGCGCAGCCGCGGCACATCGATCTCGAGCGCTGCCGCCACCGGCGCCAGGCGCAGCAGCGAGCGTGCGTCCAGGTCGACGAACAGCCGTTCGATCTGCAGTTGCGGCGTGTCGCTGCCGCTGCCCGGCGCCGCGGCCAGCGACAGGCCACGCAGCGTCAACTGCAGCGTCACCGGCACGAACTTCACCTCGGCGACGCGCAACTCGCGCCCCAGCAGCCGCGAGCCGCGGGTCTCGAGCTGCCACTTCAACAACGGCGGCAGCGCCAGCCAGGCGAGGGCCCATATCAGCAGCAGTGCGAGCACCGCCCACATCGACAGCCGCAACGCGCGCGACTTGGTCACATCCCACCCTCTGCCGGCATGTCTTCCCGGTCTTGCACAATCGTAGCAGCCGGGTCGATGCCGACCTGCGGCGTGGGGCGAGACGCAGGACGGTGCTGAACGATCTGGTGCTGCAGTTCGGGGCGGCGGGCTTCAAGCCGCTGCTGACGGCGTTGCTGCTGCCGCCCGTGCCGCCGCTCGTGCTGGTGCTGCTCGGCGGCACGCTGCGCCGGCGCCACCCCGGCTGGGGCGGGCTGCTGCTGCTGGTCGGCGCGGCCGGCATCTGGTTCGGCAGCACGACGGCCGTGGGCGAATGGCTGCAGCACCGGCTGCTGCAGATGCCGCCGCCGCTGCACGCGGCCGAACTGCAGGCACAGGGCAGCGCCGACACGGCGGTCCTCGTGCTCGGTGGCGGGCGCGAGATCGACGCGCCGGAGTTCGGCGCGGCGAACCTGACGCGCTACTCGCTCGAGCGCCTGCGCTACGGCCTGTGGCTGGCGCGCCAGGCCGGCCTGCCGGTGGGCTTCAGCGGCGGTGTCGGCCATGCGCAGGTCGGCGGCGTCGCCGAAGCCGACATCGCCGCGCGCATCGCGGCGCAGGAGTTCGGGCACCCGCTGCGCTGGGTCGAGTCGGCGTCGCGCGACACCCGCGAGAACGCCGAGCGCAGCGTGGCGTTGCTGCGCGCGGCCGGCGTCAAGCGCATCGTGCTGGTGACGCACGGTTGGCACATGCCGCGCAGCCTGCGCGCCTTCGAGCATGCGGTCGCGCGCAGCGGCGGCGGCATCGCGCTGCGCGCCGCGCCGATGGGACTGGCGCGCGACACGTCGATAGCGCCGCTGCGCTGGCTGCCGAGCCAGGACGGATTCGCCGATACGCGCAACGCGCTGCGCGAGTACCTGGGCCTGCTGGCCGGCGCCTGAAGCCCACAAGTACAAACCCCCTCCAGCCTTGCGGCCGAGGGGGCGGGCGGAACATTCCGCCGTCGGGGCTCCGGAGAGATGAAGTCCGGGGCTCCTGATGCGCAGAGACTGCGCCATCGCTAGTGCCTGCAGAACAGGCGCCTCAAGCCTAAGCCAATTCGCCGCGGCCGGCAAGCGCCGGTCTTCCAACGAGGCGTGAGCCTGAAGCCGGGCTCGTGATTCCAACGAGGAATGAGCCTGGACGGGGTCAGGGAGGGCGGCTGAGCGGCTGACGGGCAGCCAGCCGGCGAGGCGCGTCGATCATCGAATCGATGGTGATCGACATGAACGAGGCGCAGGTGCGCACCGCGGAGCAGGTGCGGCAGGTACTGCAGGGAACGCAGGTACTGGAGTTTTGGCGCGGCGCGGGGCGAGCTACTCGACAAGCTCGTCGGCTTGGATCAGCAGCGGCTGCGGCACGGTCAACCCGAGCGCCTTCGCGGTCTTCATGTTGATCACCAGCTCGTATCGGTTCGGCTGCTCGACCGGCAGGGTGGCCGGCGCGGCGCCGCGCAGCACCCGGTCGACATAGTCGGCGAGTCGGGCGTCCGCGTAGCTGGCTTCGGTCCGGCCGACGCCGTAGGACAGCAGGCCGCCCGCATCGACCATCTCGCGGGTGAGGAAGGCACTCGGCAGGCGATGACGCAGCAGCAGCTCGGCCACCTGTTTCGGCACAGCTCGATGCCAGCCGTCGCCGGCCGTCACCGCCTGGGCGCGGCACGCCAGCATTTCGCTGAACGCGGCGTCCAGATGCTGCGGCGACGGCAGCACCTGGATCCTCGACTCGAAGCCCAAGCCCTTGGCGCCCGCTTCGAATGCCGCGCCGAAGTCGAAGCGCCCCCCCCCCGAGACCGTCAAGAGCGCGGGGATGGCCGACGACACGAGATAGGCCAGCCGCTTGGCTTCCGAGGCGATCTGCTTGAGCAGCGTCATGCGCTTGGTTGCGATCTCGATCCCCGCGATGAAAGTCTGCCCTGTCACGTTGCGGCCCGGCCGGGCGAGCGAACGCTGCTTCGCGCAGCAGGTTCTCGCCCAGAACCCAGCCCTTCTGCTTCAGC
>DAORHX010000244.1:0-2023 GCA_035438245.1 Rubrivivax sp. | reverse complement strand
GAACGCTGCTTCGCGCAGCAGGTTCTCGCCCAGAACCCAGCCCTTCTGCTTCAGCGCGACGTAGAGCGGGCGCTCGGCCGGAGGAACCGGTGGCGCTGTGCCAAGGGAAAGAACGCCCAGACGCTTCACGGCGCCGTCCTTCGGCGCCTGCCCAAGGCTGGCCGCGGCACTGCACGCGAAGGGCAGGACCAGCAGGGCGTCGCGTCGTGTCGTCATCGCACCCCCTCCCGCCTCGCCGACAGGTGCATACGCTGTGAAGGCCATCCCGGCCCGCCCATGAGCATCTGGCCGAGACGGCTGAGCGCAGCGTAAGACCGCGCTCGCCGGGTGTCCAGCGCCTGGCGCAGGCCGGGCACCGATGTCGGGTCGCGGTTGACCGAGCTCAGCCGCTGCTGGGCACCAGCCGCTGCATCAGCCCCGACACCCGTGCCGTCACCGCGGCATCCATGACGATCGGGCGGCCCCATTCGCGTGCCGTCTCGCCCGGCCATTTGCTGGTGGCATCCAGGCCGATCTTGCCGCCCAGGCCGCTGACCGGCGAAGCGAAGTCCAGGTAGTCGATCGGCGTGTGCTCGACCAGCGTGGTGTCGCGCACCGGGTCCATGCGCGTGGTCACCGCCCAGACCACTTCCTTCCAGTCGCGCACGTCGACGTCGTCGTCGGTGACGATGATGAACTTGGTGTACATGAACTGCCGCAGGAAGCTCCACAGCCCGAACATGACACGCTTGGCGTGGCCGGGATAGGCCTTCTTGATCGAGATCACCGCCAGCCGGTAGCTGCAGCCTTCGGGCGGCAGGTAGAAATCGGCGATCTCCGGGAACTGCTTCTGCAGGATCGGCACGAAGACCTCGTTCAGCGCCACGCCGAGCACGGCTGGCTCGTCCGGCGGCTTGCCGGTGTAGGTGGAGTGGTAGATCGGGTCGCGGCGATGCGTCAGCCGACCGACCTCGAACACCGGGAACCAGTCCTGCTCGTTGTAGTAGCCGGTGTGGTCGCCGAACGGGCCCTCCAGCGCGTGCAGATAGCCGCCCTGCTCGCGCAGTTCGACGCCGGCCTCGCTGCGTCCACGGAACCCCGGAGGGGCGACCGGGATGTGCCCCTCGAGCACGATCTCGGCGCCGGCCGGCACCTGCAGCGGCAGGTCGCCCTCGCCGACTGCGCAGTCGACGACTTCGGTGCGGCGGCCGCGCAGCAGCCCGGCGAACTGGTATTCGGACAGGCTGTCCGGCACCGGCGTCACCGCGCCGAGCATCGTCGCCGGGTCGGCGCCGAGCGCCACCGCGATCGGGAACGGCCGCCCCGGGTTGGCCGCGGCGAAGTCGCGGAAGTCGAGCGCGCCGCCGCGGTGCGCCAGCCAGCGCATGATCAGCCGCCGCGGCCCGATCAGCTGCTGCCGGTAGATGCCGAGGTTCTGGCGCAGCCGCGGCGCCGCCACCGACTGCGGCCCGCGCGTCACCACCAGGCCCCAGGTGATCAGCGGGCCGGCATCGCCGGGCCAGCAGGTCTGCAGCGGCAGGCGGCCGAGGTCGACGTCCCCGTCCTCGAAGATCACCTCCTGGCACGGCGCGCGGCGCTGCAGCGCCGGCTTCATGTCCCACAGCGCCTTGGCCATCGCCAGCAGCTTGCCGGCGTCCTTCATGCCGCGCGGCGGTTCCGGCTCCTTCAGGCCGGCCAGCATGCGGCCGATGTCGCGCAGCCCGGCCAGCGACTCGCTGCCCATGCCCAACGCCACCCGTTCAGGGGTGCCGAACAGGTTGGTCAGGCAGGGAATGTTGTAACCGTCGGGCTTCTCGAACAGCAGCGCCGGGCCGGCTGCGCGCAGCACGGCATCGCTGAGAACGGTCATTTCCAGGCGCGGAGACACCGTTTCGGACACACGAACGAGCTTTTTGAGCCGTTCCAGCTGTTCGATGAAGTCCCGCAGGTCCCTGTAAATCATACGCAGTTGGAATAAAGAGATAGATCGTTATTCTTGACTCGATATATTTCGATTTCTAGAATCCGCCAAATATTGACGCCC
>DAORHX010000243.1:0-5810 GCA_035438245.1 Rubrivivax sp. | reverse complement strand
CCACCAGGCAGCTGCGCTGGTCGGCCGAGTCGGCGCCTTCGGGGCCGTGGCGCAAGCGGCTGGCGCCGCTGTGCACAGCCTCGGCCAGCCAAGGGGTCACGGCTTGCAGCAGGGCTTCGGCGCTTTCGTCGGCCGGCAGCCTGGACGCGGCGATGTGCGGCGCGGCGGCTTCGGGCTGCAAGACCAGCAGCGCGCGCTGCGCGCCCAGCAGTCGCGCGGCTTCGGCGACGATGGCCGCGCGCAGCGCGCTGTCGCTCTTCGCCTTGCCGATGCGCAGCGCCGCCTGTGCCAGCCGGTCGAGTGGTGCGCGCGTCGGCGCTCGGTGTGGGCGGCGCATGGGTTTACACCGCGACGTGGCTCGACAAAAACTCGGCGGGCCGCAGCACCGGCACGCCTTGCCATGGGTGCAGGACCAGCAGGTCGTCGTCGCTGCTGACCAGCGCGTCCGCCTGGCAGACCTGTACCAGTGCCAGGAACTTGTCGTCCGCCGCGTCGCGGCAGCGGGGTTGCAGGCTGTCTTCGTCCGCCGGCGTGACGGCGAAGAAGTGCATGCCCTGGCGCAGCAGCGCGGCGAATTCGACGCGCGCGTCGCGCGGCAGGTAGCGATCCATGCGCTTACGCTGCATCACCCGCTCCAGTTCCAGCCAGGTCTGCACCGACGCGCAGACATCGCAGCGCGCCAGGGCCAGCAGCAGCGCCTGGTGCGGCACCGAGCCCGGCTTCAGCGCGGCGCCGACCAGCGTGCTGGTGTCGAACACCACGCGCCTGGGCAGGCTCATCGCAGTTCATGCACGAGCCGGTTGATGTCGTCGTCCGACAGCTCCTTGGCTGCCGGCGTGGCCTGGGCCGATGCGCGTGCACTCCAGGCTTCGAGCGCCTGCACGGCCTTGCTGCGCCGCACCCGCGCATCGAGCAGCTCTTCCATGTCCTGCGGCGAGACGATGAACGCCGCCGGCCGGCCATGGCGCGTGACGGTGACGGGCTCGCGCCGCGCCATGTCCAGCAGTTGGCCGAAGCGGTTCTGGGCTTCGACGGAGGTTACGGTGGTCATCGAGTCAGTTCCTTGTTTATGGCTAATATGTACAGTATAGCTAGAATGTGTGAGCTTCAAGCGTCGGCGCGCGGCGCCACCTCGGTCAGCGCCTGCACCAGTGCATCCACCCGGATCGGCTTGGTGATGTAGTCGTCCATGCCCGCGGCCAGGCATTCCTCGCGGTCGCCCTGCATCGCGTTGGCGGTCATCGCCACGATGCGCGGGCGCGCCGCCGCTTCGGGCCACATCGCGACGATGCGGCGGCTGGCTTCGAGCCCGTCCATCTCGGGCATCTGCACGTCCATCAGCACCACGTCGTAGGTCTGGCGCTCGATGCATTCGATGGCCTCGATGCCGTTGGATGCCAGGTCGGCGCGGTAGCCCATCTGCTGCAAAAGCCTTGAGGCCAGCTTCTGGTTCACGACGTTGTCCTCGGCCAGCAGGATGCGCAGCGGGTGGCGCGTGGCCAGCCCCGGGTCGAGCACGGGCTTCGCCGGCCTGGCTTCGGCGCGCCTGGGCGCGTCGTCGCGCGCCAGCAGGCCGACCAGCGTGTCGAACAGCGCACTCTGGTGCAGCGGCTTGGCCAGCGTGGCGGCGAACAGGCTGCCGTCGTCCCCGGCCTCGCGCCGGCCGAGGCTGCTGAACAGCACCAGCGGCAGCGCGTGGCCGGCAGCGCGCATGCGCCGCGCCAGTTCGACGCCGTCGATGTCGGGCATGTGCATGTCGACGATCGCCAGGTCGAAGGCCTCGCCCTGCGCCAGCCAGTCCAGCGCCTGCTGCGGCGCGGCGGTGTCGCGTACCTGCATGCCCCACTTGGCGGTCTGCAGCGTCAGGATGCGCCGGTTGGTGGCGTTGTCGTCGACCACCAGCAGCCGCTTGCCCGCCAGCGCCGGCTGCTCGCCGAGCAGCTCGCGGCGCGCGCCCGGCGCCGCGTCGGTGCGCGGCGCGGTGATGGTGAAGCGGAAGGTCGAGCCGCTGCCCGGGCCATCGCTTTCGGCCCACATCGTGCCGCCCATCAGTTCGGCGAGCCGCTTGCTGATCGCCAGCCCCAGCCCCGTGCCGCCGTACTTGCGCGTGGTGGAGCTGTCGGCCTGGCTGAAGCTGCGGAACAGCTTGCCCAGGCCTTCGGCACTCAGCCCGATGCCGGTGTCGCGCACCGCGAAGCTCAGCTCGAACGTGCCGTTGTTCGGCGTCGCTGCCACTGTCAGCACGACCTCGCCGGCTTCCGTGAACTTCACCGCGTTGCTCAGCAGGTTCAGCAGCACCTGGCGCAGCCTTGTCACGTCGCCGACCACGGCGGGTGGTACCTCGCCTTCGAAGACATAGGCGAGGTCCAGGTGTTTCTCGGCCGCACGTGGGCCGACCAGATCGAGCGCCGATTCGACGCAGTCGCGCAGGTCGAAGGGCTGAAGCTCGACATCCATGCGCCCGGCCTCGATCTTCGAGAAGTCGAGGATGTCGTTGATGATCGTCAGCAGCGCGTCGCCGCTATCGCGGATGGTGGCGGCGTAGTCGCGCTGCTCGGGCGCCAGCGGCGTGTCGAGCAGCAGCCCGCTCATGCCGATGACCGCGTTCATCGGCGTGCGGATCTCGTGGCTCATCGTGGCCAGGAAAGCGCTCTTGGCTTCGTTTGCGGCCTCGGCCGCGGCGCGGGCTTCCTGTGTTTCCTTGAACAGCCGGACGTTCTGGATCGCGATCACGGCCTGGTCGGCGAAAGTCTCCAGCAGTTCCATCTGCGTTGCCGACAGCGCGCCCGGCTGCGAAGCCGACATCGAGATCACGCCGATCGCCCGGTTGTCGAGCATCAGCGGTGCCGAGGCAATGGCGCGGTAGGCCAACTCGCTCCAGTGGTTGCGGCCCCAGCGGAAGCGGTTGGGTTCGGCAACGTCCGCCACCTGGAGCGCGCGGCCTTCGAGCACCGCGGCCCCCACGATGTAGTGGAGATTGACTCGCATCAGGTCCGGTCCGTGGCGTTCGTCGAGCGACGGCTCGTAGCTGCGAGCGCGGCGGCGCAAGCCGTCGGCCTCCAGGATGCGCAAAGACGTATTGCGCCCGAACAGCCGCCCCCCGCTCTGCGCAATCGCATCGAACACCGGCTGCAGGTCCGCAGGCGACGAGGCGATCACCTTCAGCACGTCCGCCGAGGCTTGCTGATGCTCGAGCGCCTCTTTCGTCTCCTTGAACAGCCGCGTGTTCTGGATCGCGATCACCGCCTGGTCGGCGAAGGTCTGCAACAGGGCCTGCTCCTTGTCGGTGAACGGCCGCGGCGGCTGGCGGAACACGCACAGCGCGCCGACGCCGCGGCCTTCCCACACCATCGGCGCCCACACCGCCGAGAAGTTGCCGCTGGTGTCGAGCATCGCGCGCACCGAGGGCGGCGCATCGGCCATCGCCGCGGCGTCGGCGACGGCGATGACGCGCCGCTCGCTCATCACCTGACCGGTGATCGTCTGCTCGGCCGGCCGCGGGAAGGTGCGTGCGATCGCCTCGACCGCGTCGCCGCGCCAGGCCGTGGCGTGCACCTGGTCGTCGTCGCCGCGCAGGAAGATGCCGATCTGGCCGGTGGCGAACAGGTGCTGGCAGCTGTGCAGGATGCGGTCGAACACCGGCGCGGTGTCGGCGACCGAGCTGCCGATCACCTGCAGCACCTCGGCGGTGGCGGTCTGCTGCTCCAGCGCCTCCTTGGTGTCGTTGAACAACCGCGTGTTCTGGATCGCGATCACCGCCTGGTCGGCGAAGGTCTGCAGCAGTGCCAGCTCCTTGTCGGCGAAGCCGCCGCGCAGCCGCGACACGCCGATCGCGCCGATGCCGCGCTCGTTCCACAGCATCGGCGCATAAGCCATCGCCTGGTAGCCGCCGGCTTCGGCGACTCGGCGCACCGCGCGTGTCAGCCGCGGGTCGTGCCGCGCGTCCGGGTAGTGCGCCACCTGACGCGTGCGGATCGCCTCGCCGGCGGGCGACTTGGCCAGCGGCGCCGGGAAGGTGGCGGCGACCGCGTCGCGCTGCGCCCCGACATACGCGCCGAGCGTGACCTGCTGGGCCTCGTCCACCAGCAGCACCGCGGTCTCGTCGCTGCCGAACAGGTGCTTGCAGCTTTGCAGGATCTTGTCGAACACCGGCTGCGTGTCGGCCACCGAGCTGCTGATCACCGCCAGCACGTCGGCCGAGGCCTTCTGCTGCTGCAGCGCGTCCTGCGTCTCGCGGAACAGGCGCACGTTCTCGATCGCGATCACCGCCTGGTCGGCGAAGGTCTGCAGCAGCTGCACCTGGCGCTCGGGGAAGGCGCCTGGCTGCGCGCGGCCGACGGTGATCGAGCCGATGGCGCGGCCGTCCTTGAACATCGGCACCGACACCGTGCTGCGCTGGCCGAGCTCGGCCGCCACCTGCCGCAGCGCCGGCGCATAGTCAGCGTCGGCCTGCATGTCCTCGATCTGTACCGGCGCGCCGAGCAGCAGTGCGCGCGCGGTGATCGACTCGCGGCTCGGCTTCATCGGAAAGAGCGCGCGCACCTTGGCCTCGACCTCGGGCGAGACGCCGTGGTAGGCCACCAGGTGCACCAGCTCGCCGTCGAAGCGCGACACGCCGCTGATGAGGCCGTCGCACAGCGTCTTGGCGCGCTCGGCGATGGCGTCGAACACCGGCTGCACGTCGGTGGGCGAGGCGCTGATGACCTGCAGCACCTCGGCGGTGGCGGTCTGGCGCTCCAGCGCCTGCTGCGTCTCGTTGAACAGCTGTGCGTTGCGGATGGCGATGGCCGCCTGGTCGGCGAAGGTCTTGACGATGCGCGCATCGTTGGCGGTGAATGGCTTCAGGTCCAGATGCAAGGCGGCTATCGTGCCCAGCACCTGGCCCTGCGAGACCATCGCGGCACTGAGCATCGACGCGTTGCCGCCCAGATCGCGCACGGCCGCACGCAGCCCTTCGGGCACGCCTTCGCCGTGCAGCAGGTCGGGCCAGTACGAGGCGCTGCCGGTCAGCAGCCCCGGCCCAGGAACCGGCCGCGGGAAGATGCCGCGCATCGCCTCGACCGTCTGGCCACTGCCCGCGCGCCAGTGCAGCAGGCCGTCGTCACCGGCCGAGGCGATGGCCAGCTGCGCGCCCGGCAGCAGCCGCTCCAGGCGGTCGCGGATGACCTCGAACACCGGCAGCGCGTCGGCCACCGAGCGGCCGATCACCCCCAGCACCGCGGCGGCGGCCTGCTGCTGGTCGAGTGCTTCCTTCGTCTCGTTGAACAGCCGCGTGTTCTGGATCGCGATCACCGCCTGGTCGGCGAAGGTCTGCAGCAGCGCGACCAGCTTGTCGGGGAACACGCCCGGCTCGGCGCGGCCGACGAAGATCGCTCCGATGGCCTCGCCCTCGAAGAGCATCGGCACGCCGAGGCCCGCGCGGAAGCCGAGCTGGTGTGCGGCCGCGGTGACCTGGTACTCGGGGTCGAGGTCGACGTCGGTGACCTGTACCGGCGCCTTGGCCTGGATCGTGCGCGCGTTGATCGAACCGCGCCCGGGTTTCATCGGAAACGCCGCACGCATCGCTACCTGGCCTTCGGCGGTACCGCCTTGAACGCCGACCAGATGCAGCCACTCGCCGTCGAAACGCGTCGTCGCGCCGACCTGCGCGCCGCACAGCGCGCGCGCGCGTTCGGCGATCGCGTCGAACACCGGCTGCACGTCGGACGGCGAACCCGCGATCACCTTCAGGATGTCGGCCGTCGCCGTCTGGCGCTCTAGTGTAGTGTTTGATTCTTGAGGGAACTTAATTGCGCAACTTGCCTCCAATG
>DAORHX010000242.1:0-5839 GCA_035438245.1 Rubrivivax sp. | reverse complement strand
CGCCTGGCACACGCTGCGCCACGCGCTGTTCGCGCGCCTGGCCGAAGGCGCGGCGGGGCAGGACGCGCTGCGCGCGTGCCTGCTGCCGCTGGCCTCGGTTGAGTTCGCGCTGCCGACGCGCGTGGGCGACTACACCGACTTCTACACCTCGCTCGACCACGCGATCAACTGCATCCGCATCATGCGGCCGCAAGGCGACGTCACGCCCAACTTCCGCTGGCTGCCGCAGGCCTACCACGGACGGGTGTCGACGCTCGGCGTGAGCGGGCAGTGCTTTCACCGCCCGCGCGGCCAGTTCGTGCCGCGCGGCGCCAAGACCCCCGTCTACGCGCCCTGCGCGGCGATGGACTACGAACTCGAGCTGGGCCTGTGGATCGGCCCGGGCAATGCGGCCGGCCAGCCGATCCCGATCGACCAGGCCGAGCAGCAGATCTTCGGTGTGTGCCTGCTCAACGACTGGTCGGCGCGCGACATACAAATGTGGGAGATGGCGCCGCTGGGGCCGTTTCACGCCAAGAACTTCGCCACCACCGTGTCGCCGTGGATCGTCACGCTCGATGCGTTGGCGCCGTACCGCACGGCCTGGACACGCCCGGCGGCCGACCCGCAGCCGCTGCCCTACCTGGAGCTGGGGGATCGGCGCGCCAGTGCGGCGCTCGACATCCGGCTGGAGGTGTGGCTGCACAGCGAGCCCGCGCGCCAGCAAGGGCGCGGTGCGACGAGGCTGATGGGCACCAGCTTTCGCCACCAGTACTGGAGCGTGGCGCAGATGATCGCCCACCACACCGCCGGCGGCTGCGCGCTGCAGCCGGGCGACCTGATCGGCACCGGCACCATCTCCGGGCCCGCAGCGGGCGAAGCCGGCGCGCTGATCGAACTGGCGCGCGGCGCTCAGGAGCCGGTGGACATCGGCGGCGGCGAGCAGCGCGGCTTCCTGCACGACGGCGACACCGTGATCCTGCGCGGCTGGTGCGAGAAGCCCGGCGCCGCGCGCATCGGCTTCGGTGAATGCCGCGGCACGGTCATGCCGGCGCGGTGAGCGCGCAGGCATCGCGGTGCAGCGCGCCAGCATCAGCTGGAACGACGACGATGACCCCGATCCGGCACCCCGGGCCGTCGTTCGCGCGCGAAGCGCCCGGCTTCACGGCACTGGCCGACCTTATCCGGTCGCTTGCCGAACTGCGCCATGTCGAACGCGAGCCGGTGCGGCTGCACGTGAAGGGCCTGGCCGCGGCCGGCGGTCGAATCGAGCCTTCGCGGGTCGGCATCCCGACCGTGCTGACGGCCGAAGCCGGCAGCGACGGGCGCCGCTGACGCGCCGCCTCAGGCCATGCGCCGCGGCGGCGGCAGCAGCGGCCGCGCCAGCTGCTCGAGCAGCACCCGGTACAGCGGCACGAAGGCGAGCAAGCCGATCGCCAGCTTGGCCGCGTAGTCGACCCAGGCGATGGCCACCCAGTGTTCGGCCATGAAGGCGTCGCTGCTGCGGTGGAAGGCCACGCTGAAGAACAGCGCCGTGTCGAGCGCGCTGCCCAGCACCATCGACGCCGCCGGCGCCAGCCACCACGGCCGCCGCCGGCGCAGCCGCGCGAACACCGCGATGTCCAGCAGCTGGCCCGCGACATAGGCGACGAAGCTGGCCAGCGCGATGCGCGCGACGAAGCCGTTGAACTGGCCCAGCGCCTGCCAGCCGCCGAAGCGCCCTTCGTGGAACAGCACCGAGACGATGTACGAGGCCACCAGCGCCGGCAGCATGACGCGCGCCACGACGCGCCGCGCCGCGCGCCGGCCGAGCAGCCGCACCGTCAGGTCGGTGGCGACGAAGACCAGCGGAAAGGTGAAGGCGCCCCAGGTGGTGAGCACGCCGAACAGCTCGACCGGCCACTGCACCAGGTAGTTGCTGGCGACGATGATGGCCACGTGCAGCGCCGCCAGCAGCGGCACGCTGAACCAGTCGGGCGCCGCGAAGGCAGGGTCGCCGCCGTCGCGCCCCGGTGTTCCGGGCCATGAGGAAGGGTGGGTGTTCATCGGCAGGCTTCAGCGTACCAGCAGCTTGAGCATGCGGTCGACCAGCGGCCCGTAGGGCGGCGCCAGCAGGCTGACGCTGGACACGCGCGCCTGGTGGAACACCGGGCGCAGCTTGGAGAAATTGTAGAAGCCCTCGCGCCCGTGGTAGTGGCCCATGCCCGATTCGCCGACGCCGCCGAAGGGCAGGTCGTGCTGGCCCACGTGCAGCAGCGCGTCGTTGATCGACACGCCGCCGGACATGACGTGGGTGACGATGTGGTCGAGCGTGCGCCGCCGGTGGCTGAACGGGTACAGCGCCAGCGGCCGCGGCCCGGCGTTGATGCGCGCGATGGCTTCGTCCAGGTCGTCGTAGGCGATCAGCGGCAGCACGGGGCCGAAGATCTCGCGCGCCATCAGCTCGCAGTCCTCGGGCGCATCGAGCAGCAGGTGCGGCGCGATCCTGCGCGCCTTGCGCTGCAGCGCCGGCCCGTCGAGCAGCGGCACCAGTGTGGCGCCGCGCCGGTGCGCCTCGCCCATGGCGCGCGCCAGGCGGTCGTAGGCCGGCGCGTTGATCAGCGAGGTGTAGTCGGGCGAAGCCAGCGACGGGTAGCGCTGCGGCACGATCTCGCGCGCCAGCGCCACGAACTCGGGCACGGCGGCGCGCGGCAGGTAGACGTGGTCGACCGTGGTGCACACCTGGCCGGCGTTGAGGCACTTGACGTAGAGGATGCGCTCGGCCGCGGTGCGCAGCGGGAAGTCCGGGCAGACGATGGCCGGCGACTTGCCGCCGAGTTCCAGCGTCACCGGGCACAGGTTGCGCGCGGCGGCGGCCATCACCGCGCGGCCGGTGCCGCTGGAGCCGGTGAACAGCAGGTGGTCGAAGGCCAGCTGCGAGAAGGCCAGGCCGACACCGCCGCTGTCGTCGAAGACGCGCAGCTTGTCGGGCGCGAAGTAGTCCGGCAGCGTGCGCATCAGCAGCTTGGCCAGATGGCGCGAGTTCTCGCTCATCTTCACCATCGCGCGGTTGCCGGCGGCAAAGATCGCCACCAGCGGCAGGAAGCTCAGGTTGATGGGGAAGTTCCACGGCACGATCACGCCGACCACGCCCAGCGGCTGCGGAATCACGCGGTTGGAGGCCAGGCCGAAGATCTTGCGGTCGATGGCGCGCTTTTGCGGCTTCATCCAGCCGCCCAGGTGCTCGAGCGTCACCTGGATGTCGCTGATCACCGGCATCAGCTCCATCAGCATCGTCTCGTGGCGCGAGCGGTGGCCGTAGTCGGCGCTGATGGCCTGGCAGATGGCTTCCTGGTGGTCGAGGATGTAGCGGCGCAGCTGCTTCAGGTCGGCGCGGCGCTCGGCCAGCGTGGGCAGCGGGTGGGCCAGGTGCGCCTGGCGCTGCTGCTGCAGCGCGGCGTTCAGGGTGCGGCTCAGGCGCGCTTCGCGCGCGGGGCGGCTGGCGGGGGTTTTGGTCGGCATCGGGCGCATTGGACCAGAAGCCGGCGCACCGCCACGATGCGGGCGCCGCACCCGGACGGCGCGACGCCAGCGCCGCCTGTCGCGCGCTGCGGGGCAGCGAGCTGCCGGCACAATCGGGGTCTCCATCATGCAGGCGATCCCTCCACCCGGCACTGGCGCCATGCATCCCGCTGGAAGGCGAACATCGATGAACCACCCCAACCGCCAGAGCCGTCGGGCCCTGGCCCTGCGGCACGCGTGACGACACACCGACCGCTGCTCGGCATCGCGCTCGTCATCGGCGCATCGAGCTGCTTCGCCACGATGGACACCCTGGTGCGCTACATCGGCGCCTACTTCTCGGTGGCGCTGGTGCTGTGGACACGCTACGGGCTGCATGCCGGGATCATGACGCTGTGGATCGCACTGTCGCGGCAGCATTCGCTGCGCAGCGCCAACCCGATGTTCCAGATCGCGCGCGGCGCGCTGTTGGCGTTCTCGTCGGCGATGGCCTTTGCCGCGCTGCGCCACATGCCGGTGGCCGAGTTCACGGCCATCGTCATGCTGACGCCGGTGGTCGCCACGCTGGTGGCGCGGCTGTGGCTGAAGGAGCGCATCTCGCCGCTGCGCTGGGCGCTGGTGGTCGGCGGCTTCGCCGGCGCGCTGATCGTCATCCGCCCCGGCAGCGGCATCGTCGGCTGGGCGGCGCTGCTGCCGCTGGCCGCCGCGTTCTCCAACGCCGCCTTCCAGATGATGACCAGCCGCTTCGCGCCGCACGAAGACCCGTTCACCACCAACTTCTACACCGGCGCCACCGGCATGGCGATCGCCACACCGATCCTGCTGGCCAGCGTGGCCGATCCGATCGACACGCTGCTCGGCGCGCCCGGCCTGCAGGTCGGGGCGCTGCTGGCGGTGGCCGTGCTCGGCACCACCGGCCACCTGCTGCTGATCATGGCGCTGGGCAGGGCGCCCGCGTCGACGCTGATGCCGTTCCAGTACGTGCAGCTGCCGGTGGCGGCGCTGGCCGGCTACGTCACCTTCGGCGTTGCGCCCGACGGCTGGGGCTGGGTGGGCATGGTGATCATCGGTGTGTGCGGCGCGGCCAGCGCGTGGTTGAACGTGCGCGCGGCAGCGGCCAAACTCAGGCCCGTCAGCGCAGTGCAGGCCGACACGATCGCGGAATGACGAGAAAGCAGATGAACAACCTGGTCGAAGAGCTGAACCGCAAGTTCGTGCAGCGCACGCCGCACATGCGCGAGATCGGCGCGCGCATCACCGCGGCAGCGCGGGGCCGCGGGTCGATGACCCTGCCGGCGCGGCCCGAATGGGTCGGCGACGTGCGGCGCGCGCAACTGCACGCGGGCGCGCTGACGGTGCTGGCCGACTCGGCCTGCGGGATGGCGGTCGGCACGTCGCTGACCGAGATCGCACCCTACGCGACGCTGGACCTGCGCATGGACTACCTGCGCCCGGCCGGGCCGCTGCACGACGTGCATTGCGACGCGCACTGCTTCCGGCTGACGCGCAACGTCGCCTTCGTGCGCGCCGAGGTCTGGCAGACCGACCGCGCACAGCCGATCGCGGCGGCACAGGCCTCGTTCATGCTGTCCACGCCTGGCGGCCAGCGTGCGCCGCGCGACGACGCCGCCGTGCCCGATGCACGCTGGGCTGCGCCCGCCGGCAGCGAGCCGGTGCTGTCGGGCATCACCATCCCCTACGTCGACTACCTCGGCATCCGCATCGCCGACGCGGCCGAGCCGCCGCTGTTCCGCCTGCCATTCCAGGACAAGCTGGTCGGCAATCCGAAGCTGCCGGCGCTGCACGGCGGCGTCATCGCCGGCTTCGCCGAGACCGCGGCGACGCTGCACCTGGTGCGCACGCTGCACGGGCAGCGGCTGCCGAAGAGCATCGACTTCTCGATCGACTACCTGCGCTCGGGCCGGCCGAGCGAGAGCTTCGCTGCCTGCGAAACGGTGCGCGTCGGCTCGCGCGTCGCGCTGGTGCAGGTGCGCTGCTGGCAGGACGACCCGGCGCGGCCGATCGCCGTGGCGCGGGGCCACTTCCTGCTGACGAGCGCGACATGAGCACCGAGGACGTCATCGAACCCGAGCTGCCGATCTGCGATGCGCATCACCACCTGTGGCACCGCGACGGCCAGCGCTACCTGCTCGACGAACTGCTCGCCGACACCGGCCAGACCGACGCCCGCGGCGCGCGCCACGACGTGCGCAGCACGGTGTTCGTCGAATGCGCGTCGATGTACCGTGCCGGCGGGCCGGCGGCGCTGCGCCCGCTGGGCGAGACCGAATTCGTCAACGGCATCGCCGCGATGAGCGCCAGCGGCGGCTTTGGCACGACGCGCGTGGCCGCCGGCATC
>DAORHX010000241.1:0-5895 GCA_035438245.1 Rubrivivax sp. | reverse complement strand
CCGGCTCTTCACACGGACAGCGGACTTCTGAAATTCCGCTTTGCGCCGCGAACGGTCATCCGATTCCTCGCGCTTGAGCGCAAGTCAGGGCCGCATGCACGGCATCGGCCCGCGGGATGGGCGCCACTGCGCCATGGCCTTGGGTCGACAGCGCCGCTGCCGCTGCGGCATAGCGCCCGGCATCGAGCAGGCTGTCACCGGCCACACGCCGTGCGACGAAGGCGCCGCCGAAGGTGTCGCCGGCGCCGGTGGCATCGACCGCCTGGCAAGGAAAGGGCGCGATGCGGTGGCGTTCCTTCGCGCCCGCGACCAGCGCACCTTCGGCGCCCAGCTTCAGCGCCACCACCTTCGCGCCCAGCCGCAGGCAGTGGTCGACGATCGCATCGGGATCGCTCAGCCCGGTGATCGCAGTGATGTCGTCCCAGCTCGGCAGCGCGATGTCGGTGAGCCGCAGCACGTCCCCCATCACTGCGCGCGCGCGGTCCAGCGACCACAACTTCAGCCGCAGGTTGGTGTCGAAGGACACCAGCACGCCGGCCGCGCGCGCCGCGGCGATCGCCGCGTAGCCGGCATCGCAGGCGCTGTTCGAGATCGCCAGCGAGATGCCCGAAAGATGAAACACCTTGGCCGCGGAAATCGCCGCCGTCGGCACGTCGGCCGGGCTCACGCGGCTGGCCGCGCTGCCGCTGCGGTAGAAGTGGAAATCGTGCCCACGCTCGCCGTGGGTGACGAAGTAGATCGCGGTGAAGGCGGCCGCGTCGCTGCGCACGTGGCGGTGGTCCACGCCTTCCGCGTCCCACAGCTGGCGCAGTGCACGGCCGTTGGCATCGTCGCCCAGCGCGCTCCAGTAGCCGACGCTCGCGCCTTGGCGCGCGGCCGCGATGGCGAAGTTGCTGCTGTCGCCGCCGAAGCCCTGCAGATAGCGCCGGCCGCCGTCCTCGCCGGTCTGGTTGAACTCGAGCATCGGCTCGCCATAGGCCAGGATGTCCATGCGGCTCCCCAGTAAACAGCGCTACTCGCCGCGCGCCGCGCCGCAGTTCCAGCACTGCTCGAACGGGCCATCGACGAGTTCGCCGCAGGCGCGGCAGGCCCAGCGTCGCCACGGCGGGTTGCGCAGTTCGTGCAGCGCCCGCGTGGCTTCGGCATGGCGCTCGTCGTCCATCACCCAGACCTCGGGAAGCGCCTGATCGACCGGGATCTCGCCGGCAATGCTGCCGGCCCACGCACGCTGCACGGTGGCATCGATGCCGGCGCCCGTCAGTTGGTCGGCCCACAGCGTGGCCAGCGCCAGATTCGGTGCGGCGACGAGTCGCTTCATGGGAAAGGTCCGGACAATGCCGTGATGGGCTGGTCGATTCTCGCCGACGCGGTGCTGGTGCTGCACGGCGCCTTCATCGCCTGGGCCACGTTCGGCGCCCTGGCGGTGTGGCGCTGGCCGCGGCTCGCGTGGCTGCACCTGCCGGCGCTGGCCTGGGGCGTGTGGATCGAGGCCAGCGCCGGCATCTGCCCGCTGACGCCGCTGGAGAACACGCTGCGGCTGCGTGCCGGGCAGGACGGCTACGCGGGCAGCTTCATCGACCACCACCTTGGCGCGCTGATCTACCCGCTGGGGCTGACGCCCGCCGCGCAGTGGCGCATCGCGCTCGGGCTCGCGGCGTTCAACCTGCTGCTGTATGCACTGATCGTCTGGCGCCGCCTGCGCTAATCTCGCGCGATCGCGCAACCGAGGAGCACGCATGAACACATCCAGGACCATCCAGATCACGCAGTACGGCGGCCCCGAGGTGCTGAAGCTGGTCGAGCTGCCGGTGGGCGAGCCGGGTCCGGGGCAGATCCGCATTCGCCACGAGGCCTGCGGGCTGAACTTCATCGACGTCTACCAGCGCACGGGGCTGTACCAGAACCCGCTGCCGCTGACGCTGGGCATGGAAGGCGCCGGCGTCGTCGAGGCGGTGGGCGAAGGCGTCACGCACCTGAAGGCCGGCGACCGCGCCGCCTATGCCAGCAACCCTCCGGGTTCGTACAGCCAGGCGCGCGTGATGCCGGCGACCACCGTGTGCCGGCTGCCCGACGCGATCGACTTCGAGACCGGTGCGGCGATGATGCTCAAGGGCCTGACCGCGCAGTACCTGCTGAAGAAGACGCGGCCGGCCGAAGGGCTGCAGCCTGGCGACTTCGTGCTCTTCCACGCCGCCGCCGGCGGCGTCGGGCTGATCGCCTGCCAGTGGGCGAAGGCGCTGGGCCTGCAGCTGATCGGCACCGCCGGCAGCGATGCCAAATGCCAGCTCGCACTCGAGCATGGCGCCGCGCACGCGATCAACTATGCGAAGGAAGACTTCGTCGCGCGCGTCAAGGCGATCACCGGCGGCAAGGGCGTCAAGGTGGTCTACGACTCGGTCGGCAAGGACACCTGGGAAGGCAGCCTGAACTGCCTGCGCCCCTTCGGCCTGATGGCCAGCTTCGGCAATGCCTCGGGGCCGGTGCCGGCGTTCGCGCCGGGCATCCTCGGCGGCAAGGGCTCGCTGTACATGACGCGGCAGACGCTGTTCACGCACATCGCCACGCGCGAGGCCACGCAGGCGATGGCCGACGATCTGTTCGCCGTGGTCGGCAGCGGCCAGGTGACGATCCGCATCGACCAGCGCTTCGCGTTGGCCGACGTCGCGCAGGCGCACCGCGAGCTGGAGGCGCGCAAGACGACGGGCAGCAGCGTGTTGCTGCCTTGAAACCGGCTGGCGCGGGTTGGCGGCGGGTTAGCGGGCGGCTTCGGCCGCCATCGCCAGCGCCATCGCGTGCATGCCGGTCATGTGATAGGGCTCGGGCTGCGCATCGCCGCAGTCGCCGCGCTGGCAGGCCTTCGGAAACCAGCCGCCGTGGGTCTTGTCGATGAACTGCTCGCGCACCAGTCCGAGGGTCTGCTCGTAGCGCCGCCACGTCTCGGGCTGGCCGCCGGCCGCCGAGGCGGCGAGGAAGGCCCGCAGCGCCTCGCACTGCTGCCAGAAGTGCTTGTCGCGATTCACCGCCCCGTCGGGATAGACGGCGGTGAAGGCACCGCCGTCGATCTCGTCGTAGCCGACCTGGGTGGCGAACTGCAGCAGCCGCTGCGCAGTCTGTGCGTAGACGCCGACCAGGCCGCGCTGCTCGGCTGAGCGCAGCATGTGGCTCCACTCGAACTGGTGGCCGATGTCGGTGTAGCCGCCCTTGTCGCGCGTGGGCAGCGGCTGCCACTGCGCGTCGTACCACTCGGGGATGTACGCGCCGCCGTCGGGCAGGCCGACCAGCAGCTTGTAGGCGACGAACTCGGCCACGCCCTTGGCGCCGGCCAATGCCACCGGGTCCTGCGTGGCATCGTGCAGCGCCAGCAACGCCTCGAACATGTGCATGATCGGGTTCTGCGAGCCGCCCTGCGGCTGCGCCGGCTTGGCGAAGTCGCGCGGCAGCTCCATGTAGAAGCCGCCGTTGGGGTTGCGCAGCCAGGTGTCGATCTCCTGCCAGGTGCGCAGGGCGGCGGTCCTGTAGCGCAGGTCGCCGGTGACGCGGTGCATGTGCGACAGCGCGAACAGCGCGAAGGCGTGCCCGTAGGTGTTCTTGGCCTGGACGACGCTGCCGTCGGCGGCGACGCGCTTGAAGAAGCCGCCGTGCACCGGGTCGCGAAAGCGTGTCAGCAGGAAATCGGCGCCATGCTGCGACGCATCGAGAAAGCGCTTGTCGCGCGTCAGCTCGTAGCCGATGGCGAACGCATAGACGAGCCGCGCGTGTTCGGTCAGATAGCCGGGTTGCTGGGGGGCCGCGGCCCAGCTTCGGTCGACGGCGCTGCGCATCGCGCCCGAGCCCTGCGGCGCGACACCGACCCAGCGCACGAGCAGGCCGTCGAGCAGCGCGGTGCGGTGCCATGCCGCATCGATGCGTTCACTGCCGCCCGGGCGCTGGTCGCAGCCGCTCGCCAGCCAGGGGGCCCCGACGCCGAGGCTCAGCGCGGCGCTGAAGCGCCTGCGGCTGATCGACACGGCCCGCACCAAGATCAATCCGCCACCGCCGCCCGGTACGCATGCCACGACGCATGCCCGAGCACCGGCCCGACCACCAGCAGCCCGGCGAACCACGGCAGCAGCGCCAGCACCACCAGCAGCGTGATCAGCGCACCCCAGAAGATCATCACCGGCGTCTGCGTCAGGAACAGCCGCAGGCTGGTCAGGCCGGCGGTGATGGCATCGGTCTGGCGGTGCAGGATCATCGGGATCGAGATCACGCTGACCGCATAGATCAACCCGGCGAAGATCGCGCCGACGCCGACCCAGGCGACGATGAAGCCCAGGTTCTCGGGGTCGGTCAGCGCCAGCAGCGAGCCCTTCAGGTCGGGCATGCCGTCGAAGCTGACGGCGAAGATCACCAGCGTGGCGCGGCCCCACAGCATTTCCAGCACCAGCAGCACGAAGCCGAAGATCGCCAGCTGGCCGGTGCGCGTGTCCCACGCGAGCAGCGAGTCGCCGAAGTCGGGCTTGTCGCCGTTCTCCAGCCGCTGGCTGGCGCGGTACAGCCCCAGGCACAGGAACGGGCCCATCAGCAGGAAGCCGGCCGACAGCGCCATCACGTAGGCCGGAGCGGCTTCGTAGACCTTCATCAGCGCCCAGCCCATGACCATGAAGCAGCCGCCGTAGAACAGGCCGATGCCCGGGCAGCGGATGAAGTCGCGCCAGCCTTTGCCGATCCAGCGCAGCGGGTCGGCGAAGCCCAGGCGCCGCAGCACGATCGGCGCCTTCGTTGCGGCGTCGGCGGCGGCGTTTTCTTCGCTGGAGTCCACGGCGTGAAGACTAGGCCCGCGCGGGTGGCACGTCCATTCGGTGTGCACCCGATGGCTTCAGCGAGCGCGGCGCACGCGCAGGATCTCGTCGAGGATCAGGCAGACGGCGCCGAGCGTGATCGCGCTGTCGGCCAGATTGAAGGCCGGGAAGTACCAGCCGGCGTAGTGCAGCTGGATGAAGTCGACGACATGGCCGTGCAGCAGCCGATCGACGACGTTGCCGATGGCGCCGCCCATGATCATCGTCACCGCGAAACAGAACAGCTTCTGCGTCGGATGGCGATGAAGCATCCAGACGATGAAGCCCGAGGCCAGCGTGCCTAGGCCGACGAAGAACCAGCGCTGCCAGCCCGAGGCGCCGGCCAGGAAGCTGAAGGCCGCGCCGCTGTTGTGCGCGCGCACCAGGTTGAAGAAGCTGGTCACCGGCTGGCTGTGGTTGAGCGCGAACTGCTGCACCACCAGTGCCTTGCTGAGCTGGTCGAGCACCACCACCGCCAGCGCCAGGGCGAGCCAGACCCACAGCTTCGGGCCGCCGCCCCCCGCGCGCGCCGCCATGCCTCAGGCCACGCTGCGGCTCTCGCCGTCGCCGTAGAGGTTGGCGACGCAGCGGCCGCAGATCGTCGGGTGCGACGTCGCGGCGCCGACGTCGTCGCGCCAGTGCCAGCAGCGTTCGCACTTGGGCGCGGCCGACGGCGTGACCGTCACCGCCAGCGCGTCGCCGGCCCGCAGCGTCGCCTTCGAGGTGATGAACACGAACTTCAGGTCCGCGCCCAGCGACGCCAGCAGCGCATGCGTCTCGGGCGGCGCGCTCACCGTCACCTCGGCCTGCAGCGACGAGCCGACGCCACCGGCGGCACGCACGTCCTCGATCGCCTTGTTGACCGCGTCGCGCACCTCGCGCAGCGCCTGCCACTTGGCCAGCAGCGCGGCGTCGGTGGTCTGGCCGATGCCGGCGAAGCTCCAGTAGGTCTGCTTGAAGATGCTGCCCTGGCCGGGCGCGAACACGGCCCAGGCTTCCTCGGCGGTGAAGCTGAGGAACGGCGCCATCCAGCGCAGCATCGCCTGCGTGATCTGCCACAGCGCGGTCTGCGCGC
>DAORHX010000240.1:0-5900 GCA_035438245.1 Rubrivivax sp. | reverse complement strand
CCTGGGTCAAGGAGACCGGCCAGCGCGTGGTGATCCTGTTCGAGGGGCGCGACGCCGCCGGCAAGGGCGGCACGATCAAGCGCTTCATGGAGCACCTGAACCCGCGCGGCGCGCGCGTCGTGGCGCTGGAAAAGCCCAGCGACATCGAACGCGGCCAGTGGTACTTCCAGCGCTACACGCAGCATCTGCCGACGCGCGGCGAGATCGTCCTGTTCGACCGCAGCTGGTACAACCGCGCCGGCGTCGAGCGCGTGATGGGCTTCTGCAACGACGCCGAGTACGAGGAGTTCATGCGCCAGGCGCCGGAGTTCGAGCGCCACCTGGTCAAGAGCGGCATCCACCTGTTCAAGTTCTGGTTCTCGGTCAGCCGCGACGAGCAGCGCCGCCGCTTCAAGGAGCGGCGCAGCCACCCGCTGAAGCAGTGGAAGCTGAGCCCCATCGACCTGGCCAGCCTGGACAAGTGGGACGACTACACGGTGGCCAAGGAGCAGATGTTCCTGCACACCGACACCTCCGACGCGCCGTGGACGGTGATCAAGAGCGACTGCAAGAAGCGCGCGCGGCTGAACACGATGCGCTACCTGCTGCACCGCCTGCCCTATGCGAAGAAGGACGCGTCGGCGCTGGGCTCGGTCGACCCGCTGCTGGTCGGCCGCGCGGCACTGGTGGCCGGGCGTGCGGAGGAATACTCGCCGGCCAGCAACAGCTGAGGGCCGTGCCGCCGGCGGGGTGCGCCGGCGGCACGCGCGCCGCTACAATCGCGCCACTTCCGAGGAGCGTTGCAACCTCCCGCTCGAGGCCAGGCTCGGAAGTCCCCCGTTGCAACCGCGCTCACCTGCACGCCGTGTCGTGGGTGAGCCTTCATCGCCGAAGCGCCGCGTCCCCCTCGTGCAGGGTCATTGACGTTTGGAGCCTGAACCGATGAACGCCGTTCTCAAACCCCGCCAAGACCACGCCGTGGCCGACCTGTCGCTGGCCGACTGGGGCCGCAAGGAAATCACCATCGCCGAAAGCGAGATGCCGGCGCTGATGGCGATCCGCAGCGAATACGCCGCCAAGCAGCCGCTGCAGGGCGCGCGCGTCACCGGCAGCCTGCACATGACGATCCAGACCGCGGTGCTGGTGGAAACGCTGCAGGCGCTGGGCGCGCAGGTGCGCTGGGCCAGCTGCAACATCTTCAGCACGCAGGACCACGCCGCCGCGGCGCTGGTGGCCGCCGGCACGCCGGTGTTCGCCTACAAGGGCGAGACTTTGCGCGACTACTGGGACTACACGCACCGCATCTTCGAGTTCGGGCCCAAGGGCGCCGACGCCGAAGGCCCGAACATGATCCTCGACGACGGCGGCGACGCGACGCTGCTGATGCACCTGGGCAAGCGCGCCGAGAAGGACGCGTCGCTGCTGGCCAACCCGGGCAGCGAGGAAGAGAAGGAATTGTTCGCCGCGATCAAGGCCAAGCTGGCCGAGGACCCGACGTGGTACAGCCGCAAGAGCGCGCAGATCATCGGCGTGACCGAGGAAACGACCACCGGCGTGCACCGGCTGAAGGAGATGAGCGCCAAGGGCACGCTGATGTTCCGCGCCATCAACGTCAACGACTCGGTGACGAAGAGCAAGTTCGACAACCTGTACGGCTGCCGCGAGAGCCTGGTCGACGGCATCAAGCGCGCCACCGACGTGATGGTGGCCGGCAAGATCGCGGTCATCGCCGGCTACGGCGACGTCGGCAAGGGCAGCGCGCAGGCGCTGCGCGCGCTGAGTGCCCAGGTCTGGGTGACCGAGATCGACCCGATCAACGCGCTGCAGGCGGCGATGGAGGGCTTCCGCGTCGTCACCATGGACTGGGCGGCGGACAAGGCCGACATCTTCGTCACCGCCACCGGCAACAAGAGCGTCATCACCTTCGCGCACATGGCGAAGATGAAGCACAACGCGATCGTCTGCAACATCGGCCACTTCGACAACGAGATCGACGTCGCCGCGATCGAGGCCCAGTGCCAGTGGGAGGAGATCAAGCCGCAGGTCGACCACGTCGTCTTCCCCGACGGCAAGCGCATCATCCTGCTGGCCAAGGGGCGCCTGGTGAACCTGGGCTGCGCCACCGGCCACCCCAGCTACGTGATGAGCAGCTCCTTCGCCAACCAGACGATCGCGCAGATCGAGCTGTACACGCACGCCGACTACTACGAGCAGGGCAAGGTCTACGTGCTGCCCAAGCACCTGGACGAGAAGGTGGCGCGGCTGCAGCTGAAGACGCTGAACGCCGAGCTGACCGAACTGAGCGACGAGCAGGCCAGCTACATCGGCGTGCCCAAGCAGGGGCCGTACAAGCCGGACAGCTACCGCTATTGATTGACCGAGATCTGCAATAGATCCAGAATGGATCCGCGGATCCATTCTGGAGCCATCCGATGAGTGTCAACCTGTCGATCAAGGACGTGCCCGACGACGTGGCCGAACGGCTGCGCGCCCGCGCCACGCGCAACCACCGCTCGCTGCAAGGCGAGCTGATGGCCATCGTCGAGCAGGCCGCGGCCGAAGCGCAGGCCCCGTCCGACGTCTACCGCAGCGCGGTGTTCGTGCAGCGCGGCAGCAAGAGCATCGAGCAGATCGCCGCCGAGGCCCGAAAGCGCTTTCCCCAGCCGCTGGCGGGCGAGCCGCGGTCGGTGGACATCATCCGGCAGGACCGCGACTCGCGATGACGGCGCCGATGCGCAGGCTCTACACGGCCGAACCGCGCGCCATGTACCACGCGCTTCCCCCGGTGGTGGCCGACAGCAGCGCGATCTGCGCGCTGCTGTTCGAAGAGCTCGAGCGCGACGACGCCCGCCAGCGGTTGCAGGGCCGCGAGCTGCACGCCCCCGCGCTGCTGGACTTCGAGTTCGCCAGCGTCGCGCTGAAGAAGCACCGCCAGGGCCTGCCGGCACCGCTGATCGAGTCCGCGCTGGCGGGCTACCGGATGCAGCCGCTGGTGCTGCACCGCGTCGACATCGCGGGGCAATGCGCGCTGGCGCAGCAGTACGCGCTGTCGGCCTACGACGCCGCCTACCTGTGGCTCGCCGCCGAGCTGAGGACCACGCTCATCACCTTCGACCGCCGGCTCGGCGAGGCGGCTGCGCAGCACCTCGCCGGGCTGCAGTAAGCCCACTGCGATGAACCCATCCCTGCCCATCAGCTTCGAGTTCTTCCCCCCCAACACCCCGGTCGGCGACGAGAAGCTGAAGACCGTGGTGCGCGAACTCGGCACGCTGCAGCCCGAGTTCTTCAGCGTCACCTACGGCGCCGGCGGCTCGACGCGCGACAAGACGCTGCACACGGTACGCGCCATCGCCGCGGCCGGCTTCGAGGCCGCACCGCACCTGTCGTGCGTGGGCTCGACGCGCAAGAACATCGCCGAGATCCTGGACACCTACCGCGCGCAGCAGATCCGCCGCATCGTCGCGCTGCGCGGCGACCTGCCCAGCGGCACGCACACCGCCGGCGAGTTCCGCTACGCGGCCGAGCTGGTGCGCTGCATCCGCGAGATGCAGGGCAGCGACTGGCTGATCGAGGTCGCGGCCTATCCGGAATACCACCCGAACGAGCGCTACTGCGCGCGCGACCTGCAGCACTACGCGGACAAGGTCAAGGCCGGCGCCAGCGCGGCGATCACGCAGTTCTTCTTCAACGCCGACGCCTACTTCCACTTCGTCGACTGCACGCGCAAGCTCGGCGCCGAGGTGCCGGTGGTGCCGGGCATCATGCCGATCCACAACTACGCGAAGATCGCGCAGTTCGCGCAGCGCGACGGCATCGAGATCCCGCGCTGGGTGGCGCTGAAGATGGAAGGCTACATGGACGACGCGGCGTCGATCCGCGCCTTCGGCCTGGACGTGGTCACGGCGCTGTGCGAGCGGCTGATCGCCGCCGGCGTGCCGGGCATCCACTTCTACACGATGAACCAGTCGGCGCTGACGCTGGAGCTGTGCCGGCGCCTCGGCCTGGGTTGAAGCCGTGTCATGAGGACGCGCGCTCGAACGTCGCAGCGAAGGGCAGTTCGCGGCGCCTAGCTGCCGAACTGCAAACAGCCAATACCTCACCGCGAAGGCGCAGAGTACGCAGAGAAAGCGCAGAGGAAATACCTGGAGAAGAAGGCTTCCCGTAGTCCTCTGCGAAGCTCTGCGTACTCCGCGTCTCTGCGGTGAAGGCTGTTCGTATTGCGGCTGCTTCGCGCCGGCATCAGCGCCGCTGCCAGACCACGCCGTCCTCGACCAGCATCGCGTCCAGCGGCACGTCGTGCGGCTCGGCCTGCAGCCACGGCACCCAGCCGTGCGCGAAGCCGACGCCGACGGTGAACGGCCGCGGCCGCAGGTCGGCCAGCGTGCGGTCGTAGAAGCCGCCGCCATAGCCCAGGCGCAGCCCGCGCGGCCCGTAGCCGACGCAGGGCACCAGCAGCAGCTCGGGCTCGAAGGCCTCGGTCTCCTTGGGCTTGGGGATGCCGTAGGCATCCGCCTCCATCGGGCAGCCGGGGAACCAGACGTGGAAGCGCAGGTGCCGGGTGTCGCGGTCGATCACCGGCAGGCCGATGCGCCGGCCGGCTTCAGCCTCGCTCCAGCGGAACAGCGCCGGCAGTGCGTCGAATTCGCCCTTGATCGGCCAGTACGCGCCGATGCTGCGCTCGCTGCGCCCGACCAGCCACACGCGCAGCACCTCCTGCAGATGCACCGAACGCTGGTGGCGGTCGGCCATCGCCAGCCGTTCGGCCTGCAGCTGGCGACGCAGCGCGAGCTTGTCGCGGGTGGGCTCCAAAGGCAGCTTGAAGGCGTCGCTCATGCCGCATTGTGCCGGGCTCCTACACTGGTGCGATGCCGCAGCGCGACGCCCTGGTCGACCACTGCCTTGAACTGCTGGCGCCGCTGGGCGCGGTGAGCGCGCAACGTTTGTTCGGCGGCCACGGCCTGCGCATCGACGGCGTGTTCATGGCGCTGGTCGCCTTCGAGCGGCTGTACCTGAAGGCCGACGCGCAGACGCGGCCGCACTTCGAGGCGGCCGGCAGCGAGGCCTTTGTCTACCAGGTCAGGGGCCGGCGCGTCGCGCTGGGCTACTGGAGTGCCCCGCCGCAGGCCCTGGATTCGCCGCACGGCATGCGCCCGTGGGCGCTGCTCGCGCTGGATGCGGCATTGCGTGCGCGTGCCACGCCCGTACGTCGCCGCCAGCCGGCACGCAGTGCGAAAATCCCGCAAGCGCCCATGTCGAAGCGCTAGATTCCTTCCGATTCACAGAGCCATGACGCTTCGATCCGCCCCCCGCCTCCTGGCAGCCGCCGCGCTGCTGCTGTCGATCGCCGTGCCGCCGGGCGCGCACGCGCAGTCCGAGCACCAGCTCGTGCTCGATGCGCGCGAGGCCCTGCGCAAGAAGGACCGCGCGCAGCTGGTCAACGCCAGCGTGGCGGTGCAGCGCCACCCGCTGGCGCAGTGGGTCGAGTACTGGGAGCTGAGCAACCGCCTCGGCGGCGTGCAGGTCGACGAGATCGAGACCTTCTATGCGCGCTGGCCCGGCACCTACGTCGAGGACCGGCTGCGCAACGACTGGCTGCTGGAGCTGGGCAAGCGCCGCGACTGGGCCAGCTTCAGCCGCGACTACCCGCGCTTTCGCATGAACGACGACCGCGAGGTCAGCTGCTACGCGCTGCTGACGCAGCACCTGGCCGGCCAGGACGTGCGCGACGCGGCGCGCAGCGCCTGGTTCGTGCAGCGCGACCTGGACGACGGCTGCAACCTGCTGGCCAGCACGCTGTTCGCTGCCGGCCAGCTGACGACGCAGGACGCCTGGCAGAAGGCGCGCATCGCCGCCGAGATCGGCCGGCCGCGCGCGGCGCGTGCCGCGGCCGGATTCGTCAGCCCGGCTGCCGCCGGCGCGGT
>DAORHX010000239.1:0-5902 GCA_035438245.1 Rubrivivax sp. | reverse complement strand
CCGGCCGGCGTGCTGTCGTTCGGGTACAGCACCCACGAGATGTTCTCGAACTCGTTCTTCACCTCGGCGGCGCGCGCGTAGTCGCCGCTGTTGAAGGCGTGCAGGTCGATGTGCTCCGGTGCCGTGGCCTTCCACAGCCGCAGCGTGCTGACACCGTCGGTGCCGTGGCCGGGCACGACCATGTCGTAGGCCTTGGCATCGACCTCGGCCGCCGGTACCCAGCGCGGCCTGGCC
Organism: Rubrivivax sp.; assembly: GCA_035438245.1. Taxonomy (GTDB): domain Bacteria; phylum Pseudomonadota; class Gammaproteobacteria; order Burkholderiales; family Burkholderiaceae_C; genus Rubrivivax. The sequence continues at coordinate 5,668 of DAORHX010000239.1, read as the reverse complement.
CCGCTGTGGTCGACGTGGCCGCCGAAGCGCACCGGGTAGTGCACGCCACGGCGCGGGAATTCCCACGGCGAGCCGTCGCCGAGCCAGGGGTCCGGATGCTCGACCTGGCGGCCGTCGACGATCGACTGCGCGAACATGCCGTACTCGTAGCGGATGCCGTAGCCGAAGGAGGGCAGGCCGAGCGTGGCCATCGAATCGAGGAAGCATGCCGCCAGCCGGCCCAGGCCGCCGTTGCCGAGGGCGGCGTCGGCCTCGTGCTGCTCGATGTCCTCCAGCCGCTGCGCCTGCTGCGCCAGCAGCGCCGCAGCCGAGGTTTGCAGGTCGAGCGCGGCCAGCGCGTTGCCGAGCGTGCGGCCCATCAGGAACTCCATCGACAGGTAGTAGACGCGACGGCTGCCGCGCTGCGCCGCCTGCGTCGCCACCCAGCGCTGCGACAGCCGCCGGCGCGCCAGCTGCGCCATGCCGGCCATCAGGTCGGGCCCGGAGGCGTCGGGCGGTGCGACGCCGACCTGCTCCAGAAGCTGGCGGTGCAGTTCGCCGTCGAGGGCGTTGGGGAGGGCGTGGTCCATGGGAGGCGGCGGTGAATGAAGGTGGCGCGCGCGCGAGTATCGCCGCTGCGCCCGGCCCGCGCGGTCGCCGCGGCAGCGTGCCGCGGCAGGCCGGCGCGCATGTTTCACAATAGTGCGCGCCGCCGAGGAACGAAGAGGGGAGCAGGGCCGATGAATTCGAACTATCTGGCACAGACGCTCGATCTGCCGAAGCGTACGGTGGCCTTGGTGCTGGCCGGCGGGCGCGGCAGCCGGCTGCACAACCTGACCGACACCCGGGCCAAGCCGGCCGTGTACTTCGGCGGCAAGTTCCGCATCATCGACTTCGCGCTGTCGAACTGCCTGAATTCCGGCATCCGCCGCATCGGCGTGATCACGCAGTACAAGAGCCACAGCCTGCTGCGCCACCTGCAGCGCGGCTGGGCGTTCATGAAGACCGAGATGAACGAGTTCGTCGACCTGCTGCCGGCGCAGCAGCGCGTCGACGAGGAAAGCTGGTACCGCGGCACCGCCGACGCGGTGTCGCAGAACCAGGACATCCTCGACGGCTACGACGCGGAATACGTCGTGGTGCTGGCCGGCGACCATGTCTACAAGATGAACTACGCGCTGATGCTGGCCGACCATGCGGCGCAGGGCCGCCCCTGCACGGTGGCCTGCATCGAGGTGCCGCGCAGCGAGGCCAGCGCCTTCGGCGTGATGGCGGTCGACGAGCAGCGCCGCATCGTCGATTTCGTCGAGAAACCGGCGGAACCGCCCGCGATGCCGGGCAAGCCCGACGTCTCGCTCGCCAGCATGGGCATCTACATCTTCGACGCCAAGTTCCTGTACCAGGAGCTCGAGCGCGACATGGCCGACCCGGACTCGAGCCACGATTTCGGCAAGGACATCATCCCGCGCGCGGTGCGCGAGGGCAACGCGGTCGCGCATCCGTTCGCGATGAGCTGCGTCGGCACCAAGCCGGGGCAGCAGCCGTACTGGCGCGACGTCGGCACGATCGATGCCTACTGGGACGCCAACATCGACCTGACCGCGACCGACCCGCTGCTCAACATGTACGACACGCGCTGGCCGATCCTGACCTACCAGCCGCAGTTGCCGCCGGCGAAGTTCGTGCACAACCAGGACGACCGGCGCGGCATCGCCATCGAGTCGCTGACCTCGGGCGGCTGCATCATCTCCGGCAGTGTCTTCCGCACGGTGCTGTTCTCCAGCGTGCGCGTGCATTCGTATGCCCGCGTCAACTGGTCGGTGCTGCTGCCGCTGGTCGAGGTCGGGCGCGGCGTGCGGCTGAACCGCGTCGTCGTCGACCGCGGCTGCGAGCTGCCCGACGGCATCGTCATCGGCGAGGACGCGGCCGAGGACGCGCAGCGCTTCTACCGCACCGCCAACGGCGTCACACTGGTGACCGCGGCGATGCTGCGGGCGTTGAAATGACCCACCCCCCACGCGCTTCGCGCGCCCCCTCCAGGGGGCACCGCTGGCGGACCGGCAAAGCCGGATCCGCGGCGGTCGCTCGACGGCCGGTTCGTGCGTCGCGCATGGTGCTTCGGCGCCATGGAAAACTGAAATGACCCACCCCCCACGCGCTTCGCGCGCCCCCTGCGCGGGGGCATCGCTGGCGGACCGGCCCAGCCGGAACCGCGGCGGTCGCTCGAAGGGCCCGGTGCAGCAGCCTTGAGAGTCCTGCAGGTCGGCGCGGAGATCTATCCGCTGATCAAGACCGGCGGCCTGGCCGACGTGCTGGGCGCCTTGCCGCAGGCGCTGTGCGCGAAGGGCGCCGACCTGCGGCTGCTGCTGCCGGGGCTGCCCGGCATCCTCGACGCCGTGCTGCACGCCAGGCGCGTGTGCCAGGTCGGGCCGGTGTTCGGCGCCGCGCGCGTGACCTTGCTGCGCGCGCAGATGCCGTACACGCACGTGCCGGTCTACGTCATCGACGCGCCGTTCCTCTACCGCCGCGACGGCGGCCCGTACCAGGACCGCCACGGTGCTGAATGGGCCGACAACCTGCAGCGCTTCGGCCTGCTCGGCTGGGTGGCCGCGCAGCTGGCACAGGGCGACCTGGACCCGGACTGGTCGCCCGAGGTCGTGCATGCCCACGACTGGCATGCGGCGATCGGCTGCGCGTACCTGCGCGCGCACCCGGGGGAGCGGGCGGCGTCGGTGTACACCGTGCACAACCTGGCCTACCAGGGGCTGTTCCCGCATGACGACTGGGCGCTGCTCGGGCTGTCGTCGCGCTACATGTCGCCGTCGGCGCTGGAGTTCCACGGCCAGCTGTCGTTCATGAAGGCCGGGCTGAAGTTCGCCGACCGTGTCACCACGGTCAGCCCGAGCTACGCGCGCGAGATCGCCACGCCGGAGTTCGGCGTCGGCCTGGAAGGCGTGATCCGCGGCCGCGGCGCCGACGTGTCGGGCATCCTCAACGGCATCGATACGCGCGTGTGGGATCCGGCCGGCGACGCCGCGCTAGCGCAGCGCTACGACGCCCGGCAGCTGCAGGGCAAGGCGCTGTGCAAGGCGGCCGTGCAGCAGCAGTTCCGCCTGGCGGTGCGCGCCGACGCGCCGCTGCTGTGCGTGGTGTCGCGGCTGACCTCGCAGAAAGGGCTGGACCTGGTGCTGTCGGCCCTGCCGGAGATCGTGCGCCTGGGCGGCCAGCTGGTGGTGCAGGGCACCGGCGAGCCCGCGCTGGAAGCGGCGTTGCGCATGGCCGCCGAAGCGCATCCGGGGCGTGTCGGCGTGCTGCTCGGCTACGACGAGACCGGCGCACACCGGCTGATCGCCGGTGCCGATGCGATCCTCGTGCCGTCGCGTTTCGAGCCTTGCGGGCTGACGCAGATGTACGGGCTGCGCTACGGCACGGTGCCGATCGTGCGGCGCGTCGGCGGCCTGGCCGACACGGTGCGCGACGCCGCCACCGAGCAGGGCAACGGCTTCGTCTTCGATGGCGCCGATGCGGCGTCGCTGCAGCACGCGGTCGCCCGGGCCTTCGAGCTGTACCGGCAGCGTGCGCCGTGGATCGGGCTGGCGCAGCGCGGCATGGGCGAGGACCTGTCGTGGGACGGCCCGGCGCAGCAGTACCTGGACCTCTACGCGCAGGTGCTGCAGACTCGCGGCGGCGGCGCGCGCACGCAGCTGGACTGAACGCCGCGCGGCTTCGCACGCGCCACAGGAGTTCGCATGTCGCAGGAAACCGAATCCGACCCGGCAGTGCAACGGCTGCCACCGCGCCCGCTGTCGCAGGCGCTGGTCGTCACCGGCATCGTCATCGCGGTGGCCAACATGGTGCTCGCCTGGGTCATGATGTTCACCCGCCCCACCGACGTGACGGACGCGATCGCCGACCCGCGGGCTGCGGCGGTCGAAGGCAAGGCCGCGCAGCTCGACCCGTCGATGGCGGCGACGATGGCGTGGCTGGGCCCGTCGCTTCGATCCGACCAGCGGCGCGAACTCGTCAACACGAACATCCTGACGCTGACCGTCGCCTTCTCGTTCGCGCTGATGGCGATCGGCTTCTCGCTGTTCGTCATGGGCATCGAGGGTGCCTTGAGCTTCCACACGGAACTCGACCAGGTGGGCCGTCTGGTGCTGAAGACGGCCTCGCCGGGCATTCTGTGCATCGTGCTGTCCACGCTGACGCTGATCGTGCTGCTGTGGTTCACGCAGACAACCTTCGGCGACACTGCGGAGGCGGCCAAGGCCGAGACGATTCGCGCCGAGGCCGAAGCGCGGGTGCGGCTGCTCCAGGCGGAGGCCGATGTCAAGGAAAAGGAGGGGGAAGCCAACGCCGCGCGCGCACAACGCGAACTCGAAGCACAAACGACCCGCTTCGAACAGCAACTCGAACTCGAGCGAGCGCGCGCCCAGCCATCGGCACCGGCGCTGCCCAAGGCGAGATAGGGCGGCCATGGCCTGGCGGGGGGAGCGGCGGCCAGAAGATGCCCCCAGTGCGTCTTGACTGTCAAAAGGGTGAACCAAGTCGCAGTCGACGGTCGGCATTGCGGCCCGTCAGCGGGCATTCGGCAAGCGTCTCGTCATGACAGGGTACGGCCCGGTCCGGTCAGCCGTGAAGCGTGGCTCTTCGGCAGTAGAATTCGACGGCCTGCCGGTCAATCCCAATGATGGCGCCCGAGCGCCGGGCTCATCTCGCGTTGCCTGGCCCGCCACACGCGTTCAAGGCCGAGCTTCGGACCTATGGCGCCTTCGGGGCAACCAAGCTTGTGCCCCTGGCGATGTCGACAGGCGCAGGTCACGCACACGCTGTCAGGCGACACGACAAACTGACCCCCGGGTCAGTTCTTCGCGAGCGTCAACACCTGCACTACGACCCCGGCTATCAGCATTCGACGCGACGGAGCTATGGGAAGCGGGTCGAGGCTGCGGGCGTGGCACTTGAATCCCTGGACCGGGGCAGACTGGCGAAGGTGGCGCAGCGGTTGGCAGCCGCTGATCGATGAGTCGGTGATCCTGCAAATGAGGCAGCCCCGTCCACCGGACGATTCCACGCGCGTCGGCAAAGGTCAGCAACCCGAAGGTCGTCAGACCTCGGCTGTCCCTCATGATCGCCGAGTTCCCGGTGCTGTTCCTGCTGGCGTTCTGGCCGTGGCTGGTCACCGTGCTCGTTGCGCTTGCAGGCCGTGCTTCACCAGCGCGTCCCAACACGCTTCGGCGGATTCGGCAAACGCGAACAGCTCCAGGTCGCCTGGCGCGATCATGCCTTCGGCCGCCAGCGCCTCGAAGCCGACCACCTTGGTCCAGTAGCCCTCGTCGTAGAGGACGATCGGGATCCTGGGGCTCTTGTTCGTCTGCCTCAGGGTCAAGATCTCGAACAGTTCGTCGAAGGTGCCGAAGCCGCCGGGGAAGACCACCAGCGCATTGGCGCGCATCGCGAAATGCATCTTGCGCATCGCGAAGTAGTGGAAGCGGAAGCTCAGCTCCGGCGTGATGTAGGTGTTGGGGTGCTGCTCCGCGGGCAGCGTGATGTTGAAGCCGATGGTCGGCGCGCCCGCTTCGCTGGCGCCGCGGTTGGCGGCTTCCATGATGCCGGGGCCGCCGCCGGTGGCGATGACGTTGTCGCGCCAGCGGTCGCGCGGCGCCAGCGCGCCGCCACGCAGCGACGC
>DAORHX010000238.1:0-5927 GCA_035438245.1 Rubrivivax sp. | reverse complement strand
CGAAGCGGCACATGTCCTGCTTCTCCTCGACGTTCATGCCGGCCATCGGCTCGTCCAGCAGCAGCACCGCCGGCTCCATCGCCAACGCGCGGCCCAGGTCGACGCGCTTTTGCAGCCCGTAGGGCAGGCGGCCCACCGGCGTCTTGCGGTAGGGCTGGATCTCGAGGAAGTCGATGATGCGTTCGACGAACTCGCGCTGCGCGATCTCCTCGCGCTCGGCTGCACCGAAGCGGATCGCCTGCTGGAAGAGGTTGGTCTTCATCTTCAGGTTGCGCCCGGTCATGATGTTGTCGAGCACGCTCATGCCCTTGAACAGCGCCAGGTTCTGGAAGGTGCGCGCGAAGCCCATCTCCGCCACCTGGCGGCTGTTCATGTGGCTGAAGGTCTGGCCGCGGAAGTTGATCGAGCCCTGCTGCGGCACATACACGCCGTTGATGCAGTTGAGCATGCTGCTCTTGCCGGCGCCGTTGGGGCCGATGATGGCGCGGATCTCGTGCTCGCGCACGTTGAAGCTGATGTCGGTCAGCGCCTTCACGCCGCCGAAGGCCAGGCTGATGTTCTTGACGTCGAGGATGACCTCGCCGATCTGCTTGCCGCTCATGCCGCCCTCTTCACGGCCGGGAAGACCTTGACGTCCATGATCTTCAGGTCGGCGCTGACCACGCCCTTGCGCCCGTCCTCGAAGCTGACCTGGGTCTCGATGAACTGGCTTGGCTTGCCTTCGTACAGCGCGTCGACCAAGACCTTGTAGCGCTCGCCGATGAAGCCGCGCTTGACCTTGCGCGTGCGCGTCAGCTCGCCGTCGTCGGCGTCGAGCTCCTTGTGCAGGATCAGGAAACGGTGGATCTGGCTGCCGGCCAGCAGCGCGTCGGCGCCCAAGTCGGCGTTGACCTTCTGGATGCAGTCGCGCAGCAGCTCGTAGACCTCGGGCTTGCCCGCCAGGTCGGTGTAGCCGGCATAGGGCAGGTTGCGCTTCTCGGCCCAGTTGCCGACCGCTTCCATGTCGATGTTGACGAAGGCACAGGCGCGTTCGCGGCCGTCGCCGAAGGCCACCGCCTCCTTGATGAAGGGGAAGAACTTCAGCTTGTTCTCGACGTACTTGGGCGCGAACATCGCGCCGTCGTGCGCGCCGCCTTTCAGCCGCCCGACATCCTTGGCGCGGTCGATGATCTTCAGGTGCCCGCTCGCATCCAGGAAGCCGGCATCGCCGGTGTGGTACCAGCCGTCGGCCGTCAGCACTTCGGCGGTGGCGGCCGGGTTCTTGTAGTACTCCTTCAGCAGCCCCGGGCTTTTCACCAGGATCTCGCCGTTGTCGGCCAGCCGGATCTCGACGCCGGCGATCGGCACGCCGACGGTATCGGCCTTGGCTTCGTGGTCCGGCTGCAGGCAGACGAAAACGGCGGTCTCGGTGCTGCCGTACAGCTGCTTCAGGTTGATGCCGATCGAGCGATAGAAGCTGAACAGGTCGGGGCCGATCGCCTCGCCGGCGGTGTAGGCCACGCGCACGCGCGAAAGGCCCAGCGAATTGCGCAGCGGCCCGTAGATGCACAGGTTGCCCAGCGCGTACAGCAGCTTGTCGGCGGCGCCGACCGGCTTGCCATCCATCAGCGCCGGCCCGACGCGGCGCGCCAGGTCCATGCAGCGGTGGAACAGCCACTTCTTGAGGCGGCCCGCGTCCTCCATGCGGATCATCACCGTCGTCAGCAGCCCTTCGAAGACACGCGGCGGCGCGAAGTAGTAGGTCGGCCCGATCTCCTTCAGGTCGATGGTCACGGTGCTCGCCGACTCGGGGCAGTTGACGACGTAGCCGCACACCAGCCACTGCGCGTAGCTGAAGATGTTCTGGCCGATCCACGCCGGCGGCAGGTAGGCCAGCACTTCCTCGGCGGGCCCGAGCTTGTCGAACTCGGCGCCGGCGCGCGCGCGGTCGATCAGCGTGAAGTGCGTGTGCACCACGCCCTTCGGGTTGCCGGTGGTGCCCGAGGTGAAGAACATCGCCGCCACGTCGCCCGGCTGGCCCAGAGCCACCTGCTCGTCGAAGAACCTCGGCTGCTGCGCGTTGAAGGCGCGGCCGGCCTCGATCAGCGCGTCCAGCGACGCCAGCCCCGGCGTGTCGTAGTTGCGCAACCCGCGCGGGTCGTCGTACCAGATCCGCGCCAGCTGCGGGCAGGCTTCGCGCAGCTCGACCATCTTGTCGACCTGCTCCTGGTCCTCGACCACCGCCATCGTCACTTCGGCGTTGTTGATCGGGAAGATGTACTCGCTGGCCGCGGCGTCCTGGTACAGCGGCACCGGAATCGCGCCCAGCGACTGCGCCGCCAGCATCGTGGCGTACAGGCGCGGCCGGTTCTCGGCGACGACGACGATGTGCTGGCCGCGCTGCAGCCCGGCTTCGGCCAGCCCGCAGGCCAGCTCGCGCACCAGCACGGCCAGCGCCGACCACGACAGGCTCTGCCAGATGCCGTATTCCTTCTCGCGCAGCGCCGGCGCCGTCGGGCGTGCCTGCGCATGCTCGAGCATCAATCGCGGGAAGGTCGTCTGCACCGGGGTGTGTCTCCTGGGCGCGCACTGTAGTGCGATGTTTGACGTCAGGTTGTCGTTACGACGACAATCTTGCCCTTCGGTTGCTCGGTGTTTTCCCCGATCCGGTAATGAGCCCGACGCCCAACCCACCCGCGCAGCGCTTGCTGTCGCGTGCGCGGCCGGCGGCGCCGGTCGAGCTGGCCGGCATCGGCTGGCTGAGCGCGCTGCAGCCCGACGAGCGCCAGCGTGCGGCCGACGACCTGCGCGTGGCGCAGGTCAGTGCCGGCGAGCTGCTGTGCCGCGTCGGCCGGCCCGCCACCTACTGGTTCGGCGTCATCGACGGGCTGCTGAAGATGAGCAACGACACCGCGCTGGGCGTGCCCATCACCTTCGCCGGGCTGCCGCCGGGCGGCTGGTTCGGCGAGGGCACGGTGCTCAAGCGCGAGGCCTACCGCTACGACATCCAGGCGCTGCGCAAGAGCGTGGTCGCGGGCCTGAGCGTCGAGACCTTCCACTGGCTGCTGGACCGCAGCATCCCTTTCAACCGCTTCATCACGCAGCAGCTGAACGAGCGGCTCGGCCAGTTCATCGGCGCGCGCGAGATCGACCGCATGACCGACCCCAACGGCCGCGTCGCGCGCAGCCTGGCGGCGCTGTTCCACCCGGTGCTGTACCCGGGCGTGGGCGGGCTGCTGCGCATCACACAGCAGGAACTGGGCTACCTGGTCGGGCTGTCGCGCCAGCGTGTCAACGAGGCGCTGCGCGCCTTGCAGGCGGTGGGGCTGATCGCCGTCGAGTACGGCGGTCTGCGCGTGCTCGACCTGGAACGGCTGCGCGGATTCGGGCGGTCCTGATCAGGGGTCAGTGATGCAGGAACTCGGCGGGGGCGCAGCCGACCGGCGGTGCCTATCGAGTTTCCGCGGCATGGCTGTCTGGACGAAGGTGAGCGTTCAGGGGTGCGTCTTTGCTCCAGTGCCGGGCGGGGCGCTGGCCGCCGCTTCCTTCGCGGCCCTGACGGCAAGGGCCGCGGCGGACGCGGCGTTGCCGCTCGCCGCGTCCGCCGCGGCTTGCGCGGCCGGCGATGCGACTGCCGGACGTTGCTGGCCACTGTTGACGAGACTGAGAACCACGGTCAATGCGCCCACGGTCAGCGTCAGCGCGACGACGACACGCGCGGGCAATGCGGCGTACCAGCGCTGTTCCTCTGCCTTGAGTCGATCGGACAGGCTCTGTAGCTTCATCACGGGCTTGTGCACGAGTACGACGGCCATGCCGATTCCTGCATCCGTCGAAGGTCACTTGGTGACCGAGGTGGCGCCGGCCGACTGTCCGGTCGTGCCGGCTTTTGCGGCAGCGTTGACCAACGCTTGCTGGTTGCCGAAGTAGAAGCCGACCGCTGCCGACAGCAGGGTGATGACGGGGCCAACCAACACGTCGAGCAGCGTCTTGAGGTTGGTGAAGAACTGCTGGTCGAAGCCTTCCTTGCTGCGCAGGCCGATCATGAACAGGGCAGTGAAACACAGCACGACGATTGTGCAGAAGAGCCCGATCAGCCACAAGGCGATGGTCTGGCGAGTGTCGTCGCGTGCCTTGTCTTGCGGCGAGTAGACATCCTCGAACGTCGAGGATTCGCGCGTCTCGATGCTGGCCGGTTCGCCGAGCTTGCCTCCCGCCGATTCAACGGTCTGCTTGGCCGCCTCGACTCCGACCTCCCACCCCTTGCCCTCGGTCGTCGTGAGGTCGAGCGACAGCGACTGGGTGTCCTGCTCGGGCGCGCTGGTGCCGGGCTGACTCGCATTCGAGGTGCCACCCTCTGCCTCGTCCTTCTCGCTCATGGTCGGACTCGCGGTACTCGCCGTTTGGTGCCGGCGTTTCAGTCGCGGAACAGCAGTTCAGTCAGTTTGCCGTCCTTGGCCTCCAGCAATACGCGGCTGTTGTCTTCCTTGACGCGCTTGCGCAGCAGCCCTTCATTGGCGATGGCGCGGCGCAACGCTTCGGTGAGTGTGACCTGTTGGCTGGCGGCGAGTTCGCGAAGGATATCAATCGTGCCTACCGGAAGATCGGCAGTCACCCTGACCTTTTCCTGCGCAACAGTCTTTGTAGCACTCATCTTGATGACTCCTGTTCGGCTGCCGCGGGGCATGGCCAGCCTGCCAGAGATTTTGAGGGATCCTGCAGGGAATTTCAATGAAAATCTACTGAGCGCATCAGGGTCTCGCAACGCGTGCATCAGCCGTTTGCCACCCCAGCCGCCACGTGCCCGGCCGGCACGTGCGCGGCCGCCGAATCGACGTGCCCGGTCTGGTCGTCGAAGAAGAAGTCGGGCTCGAACTCGCGCAGGAACTCGCCCTTGGGCAGCCCGCCGAGGAACATCGCCTCGTCGACGTCGATGTGCCATTCCATCAGCGTGCGGATCGCGCGCTCGTGCGCCGGTGCGCTGCGCGCCGTGACCAGCGCGGTGCGGATGCGCATGTCGCGCCCCGGCTCGCGCTGCAGCTGCTGCAGCGCCTCCAGCAGCGGCTTGAACGGCCCGGGTGCCAGCGGCGTGGCGGCGCGCTGGTGCTCGTGGTTCTGGAAGGCGTCGAGCCCCTGGCTCTGGAACACGCGCTCGGACTCGTCGGAGAACAGCACCGCGTCGCCGTCGAAGGCGATGCGCACCTCGTCGGGATGCGCGTCGGAAGCGCGCGCCGACTGCGGGTAGACGCGCGCCGCCGGAACGCCGGCACCGAGCGCCGAGCGCACGTCGGCCTCGTTGGTGGACAGGAACAGGTTGGCCGCCAGCGGCCGCAGGTAGCGCCACGGCGACTCGCCCCGCGTGAACACGCCGCGCTGGATGGGCAGCCCGTAGTGGCGCGCGGAGCGGAACACGCGCATGCCCGAGACCGGGTCGTTGCGCGACAGGATCACCACCTCCACGCGCGGCCGCTCCGGCGTGTTGAAGGCCAGCAGCTTGTTGACCAGCGAGAACGCCACGCCGGGCTTGGCGGCGCGCTCCAGGCGCTCGAGCTGCAGCTGCATGTAGGCGCGATCGTCTTCGGCCTCGAAGACCTGGTTCTCCTCCTCGAAATCGAAGAGGGCGCGCGAGGAGATGGCGACCACCAGCTGGCCAGCGAGCGAGACGGGCATGCGGGCCATGATAGCGACGCTGAAACACATGAAACACGGCCCTGAGCCCCTTGAAGCGGGACCGATACGCGCCGGGCCGACGATGCGCGCCATCACGACGAGGACGCGCCATGAACCCGATGCTCACCCAGATGCTTCCCAGCTCCGCCGCCTGGCTGCGTGCGGCCTTCACCGCCCCCGCGCCGGCGCACGCCGAGCGCCGCCTGCCGGAGATCGCGCTCGATCCGTCGGCGCTGTACCGCAGCGAGTGCTTCCCGGAAGACCTGCAGGCCGCCTCC
>DAORHX010000237.1:0-5952 GCA_035438245.1 Rubrivivax sp. | reverse complement strand
GGCCCTGCACTTCGGGCCGCGCGCGCAGCGCTGTCACCGCGTCGGCCAGGTCGCGCTGCAGCGCGGCCTTGTCCGCAGCCATCGCCAGCGCGCGGCCGCGCTGGATGTCGTCGCCCGCGTAGCCGATTTTCAGCCGCCGCTGCTGCTGCCAGAACACGTCGGGCGCGAGCACGACGAAGCCGTGCAGCGCGTACTGCTCGGCCACCGCGCGGATGTGCGCGTTGACGCCGAAGATCTCCTGCAGCAGCAGAAGGCCCGGACCGGTGCCGGCAGGGGGCAGCGCCAGGTAGGCGTCGAAACTGCCGGCGCCGCGGTCGATCGTGGCCCAGCAGGTGGTGACCGGGTGGCTCATGCAAGGCTCCTCGGGGGTCAATAGCTCCTGCCGCGACGGTACTGCGCATGCGCCCGCGGTGCCAGCGTGGCATGGCGGGCCATCACCGCCAGCGACGCACCGGCATGGGCATGCGTGATCGCCAGGCCCAGCGCATCGGCCGCGTCCTTGCCCGGCAGGCCGGGCAGCGCGAGCAGCCGCATCACCATCTGCTGCACCTGCTGCTTGTTGGCGTGGCCGTGGCCGACGATGGCCTTCTTCAGCTGCAGCGCGGTGTATTCGGCCACCGGCAGCCCGCCGTCGACCAGCGAGGCCAGCGCGGCGCCGCGCGCCTGGCCGAGCAGCAGCGTGCTCTGCGGGTTGACGTTGACGAAGACGATCTCGACCGAGGCGCAGGTCGGCCGGTAGCTGTGGATGACTTCGCGCACGCCGTCGAAGATGAGCTTCAGCCGTGCCGGCAGATCGGACAGCGCCGCCTCGGTGGTGCGGATCGTGCCGCTGGCGACATAGGCCATGTCGGCGCCATCGACCTCGATGACACCGAAGCCGGTGGTCTGCAGCCCGGGGTCGATGCCGAGGATGCGGCCCTTCATGTCTGCAGCGTCGAGTACCAGCGCGCCGAATGGAAGAACACCGGCGCCGCGAAACACAGCGGCGCGACGCGGTCGAGCAGGCCGACCGCACCGGTGACCGAGCTCTGGTTGCCCCACCAGTGCACGCCGGCGTCCTTCTTCAGCGCGCGCATGACGAAGTCGCCGAGCGTGCCGCAGGCGCCGGCCACCAGGCCCATCAGCGGTGCCTCCCACAGGCGGAACGGCGTGATCCACGCCAGCAGCGCGCCGACGATGGCGGCGGCCAGCGCGCCGATGCCCCACGCGCGGTACGAGAACGAGCGGTCGATGTGCCGTGCCACCGGGCGGCGGCGCAACTGGCGGCTGGCCAGCTCCTGCGCGATCTGCGCGCTGGCGGCGACGATCACCAGGAAGAACAGCAGGAAGGCGCCGCGCCCCTCGTAGCGCGGGAACTCCAGCAGCAGCAGCGCCGGGGCATGGCTGAGGCCGAACACGCACACCGTGATGCCCCACTGGATCTTCGCGTTGCGCTCGAGGAAGCGCTGCGGGTCGCCGGCCAGCGCACCGAGCACAGGGATGGCGAGGAACACGTACACCGGGATGAAGACGGTGAACAGGTCGAAGCTGCGCAAGCCGACCAGCACGTACTGCAGCGGCAGCACGACGAAGAAGGCGACGATCAGGCTGCGGTGGTCGCTGCGCCGCGTGTGCGCCAGCGTGATGAACTCGCGCAGCGCGAGGAACGAGAACACGCCGAACAGCAGCGTCGCGCCGACCGGCCCCGACAGCCACGACAGCCAGAACACCGTGGTGCCGATCCACAGCGCGCGCAGGTCGCGCACCAGCCGCGTCTCGGTGTCGTGCTGCTCGACATGGGTGGCGCGCAGCGAGCGCGTGAACACCGCGATGCTGGCCAGCCCGAGCAGGCCGAACAGGATCAGGAACAGCAGCGCCACCTGCTGCTCGACGGCGAGCGCACGCAGCGTGTTCACCGGGCGACCTCCGTGCGCCGCACCGCGGTGCGCGCCGCCTTCGCCACGGCCGGGCGGCGCCTCATGTCGCGGCCGGGCGCAGCGCGATCACCGCCTCGCGCGCACGGTCGAGGAAGGCACGCTTGTCCTCGCCCCGTTCGAGCTGCATCGGCGCGCCGAAGGTGGCGGTGCACAGGATCGGCACCGGCACGACCTCGCCCTTGGGCATCACGCGCTGCACGTTGTCGATCCACACCGGCACCAGCTGCACGCCGGGGAACTGCTCGGCCAGGTGGAACAGCCCGCTCTTGAACGGCAGCGGCTCGCCCTTGTTGCTGCGCGTGCCCTCGGGAAAGATGACCAGCGAGTCGCCGTGGTGCAGCGCATCGACCAGCGGCTCCAGCGGGTCCTGGTCGTCGCTGCGCTGGCGGCTGACGTAGACCGCGTGGAACACCTCGCGCGTCAGCCAGTGCTTGAACCGGCTCGCGGTCCAGTAGTCGCGCGCGGCGATCGGCCGCGTGCGCACGCGCAGGTCGTCGGGCAGCGCGGCCCAGATCAGCACCCAGTCGAAGTGGCTCTGGTGGTTGGCGAAGTAGATGCGCTGCAGCGCCTCGGGCGGGCAGCCTTTCCAGTGGCCCTGCGCGCCGGTCACCAGGCGGGCGGCGAAGGAGACCAGCACGCCCATGACCTTGACCGCGATCGACATGCGGCGATGGTAGCGTGCCGCATCGCGCGGCCGGCCGCGCCGCAGCGCGCGGCGTCAGCGGCCGTAGGTGGCGGTGAACGAGGCCTTGCCGAGCACCGCCGCGCCCAGGCCCTTGTTCAGCACGAAGCCGTACAGCGCGGCGCTGCCGGTCCTCGGCACGCCGGCTGCGGCGTCGATCCTGTCGACCGACAGCGCATAGATCGTGAACACGTAGCGGTGCGGCCGGTCGCCTTCGGGCGGGCAGGGCCCGCCATAGTTGCCGTTGCCGCCGGTGGTGCCGGTGTCCATGAAGTCGGTGTTGCCGCCGAAGGCCCCGGCCGGCAGCCGCTCGGCGCGGTTGCCGGTGCCCTGCGACAGCGTCACCACGGTCGGCGGGATGTTGTAGACCGCCCAGTGCCAGAAACCGCTGCCGGTGGGTGCGTCGGGGTCGTAGACCTGCAGCGCGAACGACCGGGTGCCGGCGGGCGCATTGCGCCAGAACAGCGCCGGCGAGACGTTCTCGCCCTTGCAGCCGAAGCCGTTGAGCACGAACTTGTTGTCGAAGCGGCCGTCGCGCAGGTCGGGGCTGCTGAGCGTGAAGTCGGTCGACGGCGACGTCGTGCCGCAACCGGCCAGGCCGGCGGCCAGCAGCGCCAGCGCCAGGGCCGTGCGCGGGGCGGTGATCGTCTTGTTCATGCGTGGGCTCCTCGTGTCAGTGGCGGAAGTGACGCGTGCCGGTGAAGACCATGGCGATGCCGCGTTCGTCGGCCGCGGCGATGACCTCGTCGTCGCGCATCGAGCCGCCCGGCTGGATGACGCAGGCCGCGCCTTCGTCGATGACCACGTCCAGGCCGTCGCGGAACGGGAAGAAGGCGTCGCTGGCCACCGCCGATCCGGCCAGCGACAGCCCGGCATTGCCGGCCTTGATGCGCGCGATGCGCGCCGAGTCGACGCGGCTCATCTGCCCGGCGCCGACACCCAGCGTCATGCCGCCGCCGCAGAAGACGATGGCATTGCTCTTCACGAACTTGGCCACCTTCCAGGCGAACAGCAGGTCGTCCATCTGCTGCGCTGTCGGCGCCAGCTTGGTGACGACACGCAACTCGCCGCGGGCGACGTTCTTCAGGTCGGGCGACTGCAGCAGCATGCCGCCGCCGACGCGCTTGAAGTCCAGCGCGTTGGCGGCGTCGCCGAGCGGCACTTCGAGCACGCGCAGGTTCTGCTTGGCGGCGAACAGCTCGCGCGCTTCGCGGCTGAAGCCGGGCGCGATCAGCACCTCGACGAACTGCTTGTGCTCGCCGATGCGCCGCGCCGTGGCTTCGTCGACCGGCCGGTTGAAGGCCAGGATGCCGCCATAGGCGGACGTCGGATCGGTGCTCCAGGCCTTGTCGTAGGCCTCGACCAGCGTGGCGCCGACCGCCACGCCGCAGGGGTTGGCGTGCTTGACGATGACGCAGGCCGCGACCCCGGCAGGCTCGCCTGCGGCCCCCGCGTCGAAGGTCTTCACGCATTCCCACGCCGCGTCGGCGTCGGCGATGTTGTTGTAGCTGAGCTCCTTGCCCTGCACCTGCGTCCAGCGCGCGAGCAGCCCCGCGCCGGGCCGGCCTTCGCGGTAGAACGCCGCCGCCTGATGCGGGTTCTCGCCGTAGCGCATGTCCTGCGTCTTCGCCAGCTGCAGGCTGTAGACGGCGGGGAAGGGCTCGCGCACCGGCACCGCCGCCACCTGCTGCTCCGCGCCGGCGGCCAGCGCGCCGAGGTAGTTGGAGATCATGCCGTCGTAGGCGGCGGTGTGCGCGTAGACCTTCTTCGCCAGCTCGAAGCGCGTGTCGCGCCGGATGCCGCCCCCGGCCGTGTCGCGCAACTCGGCCAGCACGCGGGCGTAGTCGGCCGGGTCGATCAGCACCGCGACGTCGGCCCAGTTCTTGGCCGCGGCGCGTAGCATCGCCGGGCCGCCGATGTCGATGTTCTCGATCGCCTCCTCGAGCGTGCAGTCGGGCCGCGCCGTGGCCTGCGCGAACGGGTACAGGTTGACGACCAGCAGATCGATCGTGCCGATGCCGTGCTCGCGCAGCGCCGCCATGTGCGCCGGCAGGTCGCGTCGCGCCAGCAGGCCGGCATGGATGCGCGGATGCAGCGTCTTCACGCGGCCGTCGAGCATCTCGGGCAGCCCGGTGACCTCGGCCACTTCGGTGACCCGCAACCCCGCTTCGGCCAGCAGCCTGGCGGTGCCGCCGGTGGACAGCAGGCGCACGCCGGCGGCGGCCAGCGCCTTGGCGAAGTCGACGATGCCGGTCTTGTCGGAAACGGAAAGCAGTGCGGTCAGTTCGGCCATGGAATGTCCAGCGTCACTTGATCAGCTTGTGATCGAGCAGTTTGCGGCGCAGCGTGTTGCGGTTGATGCCGAGCCACTCCGCGGCCTTGCTCTGGTTGCCCTCGGCCTGGCGCATGACGACGTCGAGCAGCGGCTTCTCGGCGGCGCCGATGATCAGGTCGTGCAGCGAATGCGGCTCGGCGCCGCGCAGGTCCCTGAAGTACTGCTCCAGGCTCGCGCGCACGCATTCCTCGATGTGCTTCTTGCTCATGCTGCGAGGGCCGCCGAAGCGTCGTTGGCGGCCGGCTGCGGCAGCAGCGGGTGCACTTCGGCCAGCTCGTCGAAGAAGCTGGCGACCGAGTGCAACTGGGCCTGGCTGTCGTCGAGCGTGTTCATCACCGCGCGGAAGGCCTCGCCGCCGGGCAGCGCGTGCACCGCCCAGCCGATGTGCTTGCGCGCGGTGCGCACGCCGGCAGGTTCGCCGTACAGCGTGTAGTGGTCGTGCAGATGCTCGATCAGCCACTGCCGCACCTCGAGCGTGGCCGGCGCCGGCGCGGCCACGCCGTGTTCGAGGAAGTGCGCGATCTCGCGGAAGATCCACGGCCGGCCCATCGCGGCGCGGCCGATCATCAGCGCGTCGCAGCCGGTGTCGCGCAGCACCTGCCGCGCCTTGGCCGGCGAGTCGATGTCGCCGTTGGCCACCACCGGAATGCGCAGCCCCGCCTTCACCGCCGCCACGGTGTCGTATTCGGCCCGGCCCTTGTAGCCCTGTTCGCGCGTGCGGCCGTGCACGACGACCATGGCCACGCCGGCACCTTCGGCCGCGCGCGCCAGCGCCAGTGCGTTGCGTTCGCTGTGGCACCAGCCGGTGCGCATCTTCAGCGTCACCGGCACGCCGTGCGGCGCGCAGGCGGCGACCACCGCCTCGACGATGCCCAGCGCCAGCGGCGCATCGCGCATCAGCGCCGAGCCGGCCCACTTGTTGCAGACCTTCTTCGCCGGACAGCCCATGTTGATGTCGATGATTTGCGCGCCGCGGTCGATGTTGTAGCGCGCGGCCTCGGCCATCATCGCCGCGTCGG
>DAORHX010000236.1:0-5957 GCA_035438245.1 Rubrivivax sp. | reverse complement strand
GCAAGACGCGCTCGATCCAGCTGTCGATCAAGGCCAAGGACAACGCCGACCAGCAAGAAGCGATGCAGCGGCTGAGCCAGAGCAACGAGCGCGAGACCGCCGGCACCACCAGCCTGGGCGCGCTGCTGCGCGCCAAGCTGGACACGCAGAAGGAATAGCGCACGGGGAAGCCGCTCGATGACCCGCTCCGACCTGGTGGCCCGGCTGGCCGAACGCTTCGCGCAGCTGACGCAGCGCGACACCGAGTTCGCGGTGAAGACGATCCTGGATGCGATGTCCGACGCCTTGGCGCGCGGGCATCGCATCGAGATCCGCGGCTTCGGCAGCTTCTCGATCAACCGCCGGCCACCGCGTGTCGGGCGCAACCCGCGCAGCGGCGAGCAGGTGACGATCCCCGAGAAGCTGGTGCCCCACTTCAAGCCGGGCAAGGCGCTGCGCGAGTCGGTCGACGCGCACCTGCCGCTGGACGCCGACGCGCCGTCGCCCGTGCGCTGACACGCTGCACGGGCGCGCCGCGCCCCTAGAATCCGGCGGCCATGAGAATCGTCGTCTGGGTCTTCAGGGCGCTGATCTTCTTCACGCTGTTCGCCTTCGCGCTGAACAACCAGCAGAGCGCCACCGTGCGCTGGTTCTTCGGCGTCGAGTGGCATGCGCCGATGGTCATCGTCGTGCTGGTGGTGTTTGCCGCCGGCTGCGCACTCGGCGTGCTGGCGATGGTGCCCAGCTGGTGGCGGCACCGCCGCGAGGCGCTGCGCCTGGCGCCACCGCCCCCCCCGTCGACGACGCCCCCCAGCCGGAACGACAACCCCACGTCGGAGTTCGTGCCCGAGCACCCACCGCGCGAAGGCCTGTGATGGCGGCCGCCGGCGAGGACTGAATGAACCACCCCCTACGCGCTTCGCGTGCCCCCTCGGGGCACCGCTGGCGGACCGGCAAAGCCGGACCCGCGGCGGCCGCTCGATACGGCCGGTTCATGCGTCGCGCATGGTGCTTCGGCGCCATGGAAAACTGACGTGGACTTCGAGCTGCAGTGGCTGCTGATCGCGCTGCCGGCGGTGTTCGCGCTCGGCTGGGCGGCGTCGCGCTTCGACCTGCGGCAGCTGCGTCGCGATGGCCGCCAGGCGCCCAAGGCCTACTTCAGGGGGCTGAACCTGCTGCTCAACGAACAGCACGACAAGGCGATCGACGCCTTCATCGAGGCGGTGCAGCACGACCCCGACACCACCGAACTGCACTTCGGCCTGGGCAACCTGTTTCGCCGCCGCGGTGATTTCGAACGTGCGGTGCGCGTGCACCAGCACCTGCTGGAGCGCGCCGACCTGAAGGCCGTCGACCGCCACCGCGCGCAGCACGCGCTGGCCGACGACTTCATGAAGGCCGGCCTGTTCGACCGCGCCGAGGCCGCGTACAAGGCGGCCGAGGGCACGGCCTTCGACACCGAGGCGCGCAGCGCGCTGCTGTCGCTGCACGAGCGCGCGCGCGACTGGCGCGCCGCCACCGAGGTGGCCACCGAACTCGAGCGCCGCGGCAGCGGCTCGTTCGCCACGCGCATCGCCCACTACGCCTGCGAACTGGCGCTGCAGGCCGATGCCGCGGGGCAGCCGCAGCAGGCCGAACAGGAACTGCAGCGCGCGCGCGCCATCGCACCGCGTGCCTTGCGGCCGATGCTGCTGGCCGGCCAGCGCCTGGCGCGTGCCGGCGACCACGACGCCGCTCTGCAGCAATGGGACACGCTGCTGGCGCAGCAGCCGCAGGCCTGGCCGCTGGTGGCGGCGGACTACGCCCGCAGCGCGCGGGCCTGCACCGACTGCAGTGCCGCCTGCGAGCGGCTGCAGGCGGCCTACGCGGCCGAGCCCGACATCGACCTGCTGCAGGCCCGCATCGAGCTCGAAGGCACGCCGGGCCAGCATGAGCGCCTGGTGCTCGACCATCTGCAGCGCCAGCCGACGCTGTCGGCCGCGGCCAAGGTGCTCGAGCTGCCGCTGGTGCAATGGGACGAGTCGACGCCGCAGCAGTTGCGCCAGGTGGTGGCGACGGCGGCGCGGCCGCTGCAGCGCTACCGCTGCGCCGCGTGCGGCTTCGAGGCGCACCACTACTTCTGGCAGTGCCCCGGCTGCCAGGGCTGGGACACCTACCCGCCGCACCGCATGGAGTCGCTGTGAACGCGTCCGGCCGTTCCCAGGCATGCACGCCGCAGCGTGCCGCGCGGAGGCGCCCGGCATGACCGGCGGCGCCGCTTCCCGCGTCGTGCTGTGCATGAAGTGGGGCACCAAGTACGGCCCCGAGTACGTGAACCGGCTGTACGGCATGGTGCGCCGCCACCTGCGCGGCGACTTCCGCTTCGTCTGCCTGACCGATCGCAGCGACGGCATCCGCGCCGAAGTGCAATGCCTGCCGATCCCGCCGCTGGACCTGCCGCCGGGCATCCCCGAGCGCGGCTGGACCAAGCTGACCACCTTCAGCGCCGACCTGCACGGGCTGCAAGGCACCGCGCTGTTCCTCGACCTGGACGTGGTCATCGTCGACGACATCACGCCGTTCTTCGAGCAGCCGGGCGAGTTCCTCATCATCCACGACTGGAAGCGGCCGTGGCGCGTCACCGGCAACTCGTCGGTCTACCGCTGGCGGCTGGGCGCGCATGCCGACGTGCTGCAGTACTTCCGCGAGCATTTCGAGGCGGTGCGCGCGCGCGTGCGCAACGAGCAGGCCTACCTGTCGGACTACCTGCACGAGCAGGGCAAGCTGGCCTACTGGCCGGCAGCGTGGTGCGCGAGCTGGAAGTACCACTGCATCCCGCGCTTCCCGAGCAACTTCTGGCGCGAACCCTTCGTGCCGCCCGGGGCGCGCATCCTGATCTTCCACGGCGTGATGAACCCGCCCGACGCGCTCGCCGGCAGGAGCCAGGGCAACTGGCGGCGCGCGAAACCCGCGCCGTGGATCGCCGAGCATTGGCGCGAATGAGCCCGCCGCTGATCTCGGTGGCGCTGGCCACCTACAACGGCGAGCGGCATCTGCAAGCGCAGCTGGATTCGCTGCGCACGCAGAACTGGCCCCACCTCGAGATCGTCGCCATCGACGACGCGTCCACCGACGGCAGCTGGGCCATGCTGCAGCAGGCGGCGGCAGCCGATGGCCGGCTGCGCATCGTGCGCAACGACCGCAACCTGGGCAGTGCCGCCACCTTCGAGCGCGCGATGGCGATGTGCCGCGGCGACTACATCGCTCCGAGCGATCAGGACGACGTCTGGCATGCGGACAAGCTGCAGACGCTGGTCGCCGCCATCGACGGGCACACGCTGGCCTATGCCGATTCGGCGCTGATCGACGACAGCGGCGCGCCGCTGGGGCTGCGCCTGTCGGACCGCTTCGGCATGGCGCAGGGCAGCGATCCGCTGGCCTTCGCCTTCTGGAACAGCGTCTCCGGCCACGCGATGCTGTTGCGCCGCGAGCTGCTGCGCACGGCGCTGCCGCTGCGCGGCGGCCGCTTCCACGACTGGTGGCTGGCCTTCGTCGCGGCCAGCACCGGCTCGATCGTCTACGTGCCGCGGCAGCTGGTCGACTACCGCCAGCACGCGCAGTCGCAGACCGACATCGCCGGGCGGCGGCGGCGACGGCGCACACACGAGCAGATCGCCGCCAAGTACGACGAAAGGCTGCAATGGTTCGCGGCACTGGCGCAGTTCCCGAGCCCGCACCAGCCGCAGCTGCGCTGCCTGCACACGTTGTGGCAGCAACGCGGCAGCGCCTGGTTCTGCCCGGCCTTGTGGCGTTTCCTGCACGCCAACGAAGCGCGGCTGCTGGCCAGCAGCCGCGACACTTCGATCGCCCGCTTCGCCGCCAAGCAGTTCCTCGGCATGCGATGGCGCCAGCTCGGCCGCGGCGCCGTCATGCATCCTCGCGCCCAATGAACGCACCGACGGTCACCGTCCTCGTCAGCAGCTACAACTACCGCGACTACGTCGTGCCGGCGGTGCAGTCGGCGCTGTCGCAGACGGCGCCGCCGCTGCAGGTGGTGGTGGTCGACGACGGCTCGACCGACGATTCCTGGAACGTGCTGCAGCAGGCCTTCGGTGCCGACCCGCGCGTCACGCTGCGGCTGCAGCCCAACGGCGGGCAGATGGCGGCCTGGGTCAACGGCCTTGCGCATGCCCGCGGCGACATCGTCGCGCTGCTCGACTCCGACGACGAGTGGAAGCCCGACTACCTGCAGCGCGTGCGGCGCGTGTACCAGGCCGACCCGAGCGTCGACTACGTCTACTGCAACATGGAGAAGTTCGGCGCCGCCAGCGGCCTGGCGCTGACGAAGCGGCGCCACCGGCGCAGCCGCGACCTGGGGCTGTCGATGCTGCTCGGTGCCTTCGTGCAGCGCTGGCAGGGCGTGGCCACCTCGGGCAACACGCTCAGGCGCGAGCTGCTCGCGCGCATCCTCACGCTGCCGCCGGAGCAGGCGGCGCAGTGGCGCACCCGCCCCGACGACTGCCTGTTCTACGGCAGCGACATCCTCGGCGGCCACAAGGTCTACCTGGCCGAGCCGTTGGTGCGCCACCGCGAACACGCGAACAACGCGCTGCTCGAGTTCCGCGGCGCGCCGATCAAGCAGGCGCGCTACGCCTACCGCGTGGAGCGCATGCTCGACCACTACCGTCAGGCAGCCGGCTGCTCGCCGTACTGGCTGAAGATGGCGCGCCGCGAGTTCCAGACCAAGCCCGATCCCAGCTTCTCGGAATGGTGGATGTATACCGGCTTCGCGCTGCGCGCACCGATCCGCCTGTCGGCACGATGCAGCCAGGCGGCATCGATTCTGCTGCACTACCTGCGTTCGCTGGGACAGCGCCACGAAGTCCCCGGGCCATGAGCAAGCACCTCGACCTCGGCTGCGGCGCGGTGCCGCGCAACCCGTACCGGCAACGACAGCTGTTCGGCGTGGACATCGCGCCGCAGCCGAGCACGGCCGTCGTCGAGATCCGCCGGGCCAACGTCGCGCTCGAACCGATCCCCTACGCCGACAGCAGCTTCGATTCGGTGTCGGCCTTCGACTTCCTCGAGCACGTGCCGCGCGTGCTGCCGCTGCCCGATGGCGCGGGCACACGGTTCCCGTTCGTCGAGCTGATGAACGAGATCAGCCGCGTGCTGGTGCCCGGCGGGCGCTTCTACGCCCTGACGCCGTGCTACCCCGCCGAGGCGGTGTTCAGCGACCCGACCCACGTCAACTTCTTGACGCGCAAGACCCACGCCTACTTCACCGGCACTGCGCCGGTGGGTCGCATGTACGGCTTCAACGGCCACTTCGAGGTGCGGCGCGTCGAATGGGGCGTGCACGAGGACTCGATCGATGCCGTCGCGCCGCTGACTTTCGCGCAGCGCTTTCGCCGGCTCAACCACCGGCTCAAGGGCAAGTTGAGCCACTTGGTGTGGGAGTTCGTCTGCACCAAGCCACGGGCCTGAGGCAAACGACCGCACCCCTCACCGCGCCGGTGTGCAGGTCGCAGGGCTCACGCCGCACAGGGCAGGGCGTGCATCATGTCCCCGGCACCACCCCGCGCGCCCGGCGTCACGGCGCGGTGCGCGAGAGTCGATCCAGGCCGCGCCGATAGACCTGCTCCACCTGAGCGACTTTCGCGTCGCGGTCGAAGTCCGCCATCGCGTAGACCTGCCGCGGCGGCCGCTGCGCGGCCAATTCCAGCAACGCCGCCTGCAGTGCCGGCACTTCGTCGACCGGCACCAGCGGCCGGCCGATCTGCGCGGCGAAGTGCCGCCCGCCTTCGGACGCGGTGGCCAGCAGCGGCAGGCCCGCCGCCATCGCCTCCAGGAACACCAGGCCGAAGGGCTCGCTGCGCGCCGCGCTGACGAAGGCGTCGAAGGCCGCGAAGCAGTCCTGCGGCCGCGCCATGAAGCCGGGCATCACCACGTCCGGCCCGGCCTGCGCGCGCAGCGCCTGCCAGTCGCGGCCGTGGCCG
>DAORHX010000235.1:0-5963 GCA_035438245.1 Rubrivivax sp. | reverse complement strand
CGGGTGGGCCGCTTCGCTGCACACGCGCTGGAACGCCTCGCCGGCGGCGCTGCTGGTGCTGGCGGTGATTGCCGCGTTCCTGCTCGCGCTGCTGATCGTGCCGGTGGGCATGGTCTTCGTCACCGCGTTCCGCGACGGCGACGGCAGCTTCACCTGGGGGCACTTCGGCGCGTTCTTCGGCAACGGGCTGATGCGCGAGGCGTTCCTCAATTCACTGTTCGTCGCCGTCGTCAGCGTGGTCATCGCCTCGCTGATCGCGGTGCCGCTGGCGTACCTGACGGTGCGCTTCGAGTTCCGCGGCGCGCTGCTGATCCAGACGCTGGGCGTGCTGCCGCTGGTCATGCCGCCCTTCGTCGGCGCGGTGGCGATGCAGCTGATCTTCGGCCGCTCGGGGGCGGTCAACCTGCTGCTCGAAGACCACTTCGGCTTCTCGCTGCCGCTGATGCAGGGGCTGACCGGCGTGATCTTCGTCGAGAGCCTGCACTACTTCCCGTTCATCCTGATGAACCTGGTGGTGGCGCTGCGCGCCATCGACGGTGCGATGGAGGAGGCGGCGCTGAACCTGGGCGCGCGCGGCTGGCGGCTGTTCCGCCGCGTGGTGTTCCCGCTGGCGATGCCGGGTTACGTCGCCGGCGCCGCGCTGGTCTTCGTCAAGGTCTTCGACGACCTGGGCACGCCGCTGGTGCTGGGCCAGACCAACCTGCTCGCGCCGCAGGCCTACCTGCGCATCACGCAGGTGGGGCTGGAAGACCCGATGGGCTACGTCATCAGCGTGATCATGATCGCGTTCTCGATCCTGGCGCTGTGGCTGTCGGCGCAGGTGATGCGCGGCAAGGACTACGCGACGCTGCAAAAAGGCGGCGCCGGCATCGCCCGGCGCAGGCTGTCGCGCTTCGAGGCGCTGCTGGCCTACGCCGCCATCGTGCTCGTGCTGCTGGTCGTGCTGAGCCCGCACCTGGGGCTGCTGATCCTGTCCTTCGCCAAGGTGTGGAGCTACTCGGTGCTGCCCGACGCCTGGACCAGCGCGCACTACGCGACGGTCCTCGCCGACTCCAGCGGCATGATCCACAACACGCTGCTGTACTGCGGGCTGGCGGCGCTGATCGACGTCATCCTCGGCACCGCGATCGCCTACCTGATCCTGCGCACGCGCATCCCGGCGCGGCAGTGGCTGGACTACGCCGCCAGCGCCGCCATCGCGGTGCCGGGCATCGTGCTGGCCATCGGCTACCTGCGCAGCTTCCAGGGCGTGCAGCTGTGGGGCGGGCCGATCACGCAGACCTGGCTGCTGATCATGCTGGCCTACGCGGTGCGCCGCCTGCCCTACGCGCTGCGCTCGTGCATGGCCGCGCTGCAGCAGATCCACGTCAGCCTGGAGGAAGCCGCCGAAATGCTCGGCGCCAGCCAGTGGCGCGCGATCCGGCGCATCGTCATCCCGCTGATGGCCGGCGGCATCCTGGCGGGCTTCGTCACCAGCTTCATCACCGCCGCGGTCGAGCTGTCGGCGACGATCCTGCTGGTCACGCGCGAGTCGCAGGCGCCGATGAGCTACGGCATCTACCTGTACATGCAGTCGCTGGCCGGCCGCGGCCCGGGCGCCGCGCTGGGCGTGCTGCTGGTGCTGACCGTCGCGCTGGGCACCTATCTGTCGCACCGCTTCGTCGTGCGCACCGAACGCCAGCTCGAAGCCCGCCGTTGAGGATCCGATGAAGGCCGTCTCCGTTGCATGCAGGAACATCGCCCTGGCCTACGGCAGCCACCCGGTGCTGCATGACATCACGCTGGACATCCGGCCCGGCGAGTTCTTCGCGCTGCTCGGGCCCTCGGGTTCCGGCAAATCGACGCTGCTGCGGCTGATCGCCGGCTTCAACCGCGCCAACGGTGGCCAGCTGCTGGTCGACGGCCGCGACATCGGCGGCGTGCCGCCCAGCGCGCGCCAAATCGGCATGGTGTTCCAGAGCTACGCGCTGTGGCCGCACATGACGGTGCATGACAACGTCGCCTTCGGCCTGGTCGAGCAGCGCCGGCCGCGCGACGAGATCCGCCGCCGCGTGGCCGAGGCGCTGGCGCTGGTGGGGCTGGCCGACTACGCCAAGCGCCGACCGAACCAGCTGTCCGGCGGCCAGCAGCAGCGCGTGGCGCTGGCGCGCACGATCGTCATCGAGCCGCAGGTGCTGCTGCTGGACGAGCCGCTGTCCAACCTCGACAAGAAGCTGCGCGAGCAGATGCGCGTGGAGCTCAAGCGGCTGCAGCGCAAGCTGGGCATCACCACGATCTTCGTCACGCACGACCAGGAAGAGGCGATGACCACGGCCGACCGCATGGCGGTGCTCGATGGCGGCGTGCTGCAGCAGGTGGGCGCGCCGCGCGAGCTGTTCGATGCGCCGGTCAACCGCTTCGTCGCCGAGTTCGTGGGCAGCACGAACCTGCTGCCCGGACGCATCGACCGCGCACGCGGCGTGTTCGTCGCCGAGGGTCTGGGCGAGGTGCCCGTGGCCGGGGGCGTGGACGGCGGCGTGCTGTGCATCCGGCCGCACGCGCTGGCCATCACGGCTGACACCACGGCCACGGACGCTTCGCGCGTGTGGTTTGCCGGCGACGTGGTGGACACCGAGTTCCTGGGCGAGTTCTCGCGCTACGAGGTCCGCGTCGGCAGCGCGAGGTTGACCATCGACGCGCCGCACCTGTCGGCCGCGCCGATCCACGCGCCGGGGTCGCGAGTGCAGGTCGGCATCGATCCGGCCGAGGTGCGGGTGCTGAGTTGACGGGGCGGCTGGGTAGAATGCATCGCAACTGCAACGCGCTACCCGCTCGCCATGAAATCCGCCACTCTGCCGTCGTTGCGCGTCGATCCTGAGCTGCGCGAAGCGGCCGAGAGCGTCCTGCAGGAGGGCGAGACGCTGTCGGGCTTCATCGAGGCGTCGGTGCGCGAGACGATCCAGCGGCGGCGTGTCCGCGCAGAGTTCATCGCGCGTGGCCTGGCATCCCGGGAGGAGGCCAGGCGCACAGGGGTGTACATCGACGCCGGCGTGGTGCACGCGCAGTTGGCCGAGAAGCTGGCCCGGGCCCGGACGAAGCTGCAGAAGAAGGCTCGTGCGTGAGCTTCGTCGTCCGGTACAGCGCGTCGGCGCAGGCTGACCTGACGCGGCTGTACGACTACCTGATCGATCGCGCCAACACTGCCGAGCATCTCGATCTCGCCGAGCGGGCGCTGGAGGCCATCACCGGCGCGGTGGAAAACCTGCGCCGCTCCCCATTCGTCTACCGCAAGGCCGCTGGCGACCCGTTCCTGCGCGAACTGCTCATCCCCTTCGGACACAGCGGCTACGTGGCGCTGTTCGAGATCGAGGACGCGGCGACCGTGACGATCCTGGCCGTGCGTCACCAGCTCGAGGACGACTACCAGTGAAGCCGGGCCTGATGGCGAACTCCGAGGCGCGCCCGCCCGTCCCATTCCGTCGTGACACGTGCGCTGCCGTGGCTCAGCACGACCGTGTTGCGCTCCACCGCCCAGGTGCGGCACTGCACCGCTTTGCCGCGCCGCCACAGTACGCGCAGCGTCTCGCCCGGATAGACCGGTGACGCGAAGCGGCAGCCGATCTCCTGCAGCCGCCGAAGCTGCAAAGCCCGTGCAGGATCGGTCGCTCGAAGCCCGCCGCCCTGGCCACCGCCGGGTCGGCTTGTACGGGTTGTAGTCGCCCGACAGGCGGGCGGCGGCACGTCGGACGGTTGGCCTGTCGCCGCGAAGCCGCCGTCGCCGCGAACAGCTCCAGGCTCTGCTCGCCGTGCAGGAGCTTGACCCAGTCGATGCCGGCGGCCTGCCGCCGTCTCGCTGGGGCGCCGCGAGCACGCGGGCCTTGCGCCCGCCCATGCCGACGGCGCCCCCCTGGCGCCCGACGCCCGCGAGACCGCCAGTGCCTGACAGCCTGTGGCTGCTCGTCGCGCTGCTGTGCAGCCTGGTCGGCATCGGCTGGCTGGCGCTGGCCATGGAGGTGCACTGGCAGCAGGTGCGAGGGGCGCAGGCGCAAGCCGGTCGAGCCACCGTGTTCGCGCTGCGTGTGCTGGGGACGGCGGCGCTGCTCGCCTCGCTGCTGCTGTGCCTGCGCGCCGACCATGCCTCGATGGCGGTGCTGGTGTGGGTGATGTCGCTGGCCGCGGCTGCGCTGCTGGTGGCCTTCACGCTGGCCTGGCGACCCCACTGGTTGAGGTGGTTCTGGTGGGGCGCAGGGCCCGTCAAGCGCTGATGCGCGCGCTGCCGTGGCTGAGCACGAGCACGTTGCGCTCGACCACCCAGGTGCGGAACTGCACTGCCTCGCCGCGCTGCCACATCTGTACGCGCAGCGTCTCGCCCGGATAGACCGGCGACGAGAAGCGGCAGCCGATCTCCTTCAGCCGCGACGCATCCCAGCCGCACAGCGTCTTCAGCAGCGCCACGCCGCTGACGCCGAAGCTGCACAGGCCGTGCAGGATCGGCCGCTCGAAGCCCGCCGCCTGCGCCACCGCGGGGTCGGCGTGCACCGGGTTGTAGTCGCCCGACAGGCGGTAGATCAGCGCGGCCTCGGGCCGCGTCTGCAGCTCGCAGACGTGGTCGGGCGGCGTGTCCGGCGTGGCCTGGCGGGGCGGCGGCGGCGCATCGCTGGCCTGGCCGCTTGCGCTGAAGCCACCGTCGCCGCGCAGGAAGGACACGCTGCGCGACACCGCCAGCCGCTGGCCGCTGGCGGCGTCGTGGATGTCGCGCTCCGAATACATCAGCGCGCCCTTGCCGGCGCCCTTGTCGACGATCGCCGTCACGCGCGTGTGGCCGACCACCGTGCCGGCCGCCGGCAGCGGCGCCAGCAGCTCCAGGCTCTGCTCGCCGTGCAGCAGCCTGACCCAGTCGATGCCGGTGGCGGGGTCCTGGGCCCAGAAGCCGGGGCTGCCCAGCACCACGGCCAGCGTCGGCAGCGCCTGCAGGCCGTCTTCGTAGACGAAGCGCAGCGGCTCGCGGGCCAGCGGATCCTGCCCCAGGCCGAGGCCCAGCGCGTAGAGCATCGTGTCGCGCGCGGTGTAGCGCTGTTCGAAGGGCTCGAAGGGCCAGTTCTTCAGTTTGGCGACGTCGATGGGCATGTCGGGGCGACCTCCGAAACGAGTTTCAAGCGAGCGCGCCGCGCGGGCCGTCGTCGGCACCCCAGGGGTCGACCAGCACGCCCGGGTTCATGATGCCGGCCGGGTCGGCCACGCGCTTGGCGGCGCGCAGCATCTGGCGGACCAGCGCGGGCACCTCGCGCTCGTAGGCCGGGCGGTGGTCGCGGCCGACGGCGTGGTGGTGCGTGCTGGTGCCGCCGTGCTCGATGATCAGATCGTTGATGCCGCGCTTGATGTCGCGCCAGGCGGCCAGCGCCGAGGCCACGTCGCCCGCGGCGCCGCCGGGCACCGCAAACGTGAAGTATGGCGCCGGCCCGTCCGGGTAGACGTGGGTGAAGCGGCACGAGACGAAGGCCTCGTGGCCGGTGGCGCGCTGCGCGATGTCGGCCACGCCCTGGCGCACTGCGTCGTAGAAGGCGGCGAAGCGGTCCCAGGTGACCGCCGTCTCGAAGGTGTCGAGGATCAGCCCGCTGCCGACCAGCGGGTCGCGCCAGTACGGCATGCGCAGGAAGGCGTCGCGCCACGCGCCGGCCGCGCCCTGGCGATGGCCGCCGTCGGCCGGCGCGGGGTCGGCCTGGCCGCCGAAGTCGCGCGCCAGTTCCAGCGCGCGTTCCAGCCAGGGCCCGAGCGCATGGTCGGCCGACTCGAAGCCCAGCACCAGCAGCGCGCGCTGGCCGTCGCCGCTGCCCGAGAAGGCGCCCTCCGCCGGATCGAGCAGCCGGCAGTTGGCCGGGTACAGCCCGGCCTGGGCGATGGCACGCACGGCGGTGACGGCGCGCTCGAAGTCGTCGAAACGCACGCTGGCCGAGGCGCGAAAGCGCGGCCGGTCCTGCACCCGC
>DAORHX010000234.1:0-5972 GCA_035438245.1 Rubrivivax sp. | reverse complement strand
CTGCTGCAGGGCGACTACCGCACGCTGCTGCGCGGTGCCGGCATCGACCTGGCCGACCTGCGCGAATACCAGCTGCACGACGACGTGCGCCACATCGACTGGAACGTCACCGCGCGGCTGCAGACGCCGCATGTGCGCCAGTTCACCGAAGACCGCGAGATGACTGCGTGGTTCCTGCTCGACCTGTCGGGAAGCATCGACTTCGGCTCGACCGATGTCACCAAGCTGGCGGTGTCCAGCGGTTTTGTCGCGCTGCTGGCGCGCGTGCTGACGCGCCACGGCAACCGCGTCGGCGCCATGCTCTACGGCACACGGGTCGACACCGTGCTGCCGCCGCGGCTGTCGCGCCTGCACGTGCTGAACCTGATGCGGCTGATGCGCAGCCGGCCGCGTGATGCGGCCCGCGGCACCGGCACCGCGCTGGCCGACCTGCTGACCGGCGCTGCGGGCACGATCAAGCGACGCTCGCTGGTGCTGGTGGTCTCCGACTTCATCAGCCAGCCGGGCTGGGACGACGCGCTGGCGCGGCTGGCGCAGCGCCACGAGGTGGTGGCCGTCAGGCTGTTCGACCCGCTGGAGATGGCGCTGCCGGAGCTCGGGCTTGTCACGGTGGAGGACGCCGAGACCGGCGAACAGCTGTTCATCGACACCTCCGACCCGGGCTTCCGCCGCCGCTACGAAGCCGAGGCCGAAGCGCGCGAGGCGGCGCTGCGCGAGGCGCTGGCGCGCGCCGGCGCCGACACGCTGGAGCTGTCCACCGGCGACGACCTGCTCGAATCGATGCTGCGCTTCGCGGCGATGCGGCGCCAGCGCGCGCGCCTGAAGGTCGGTGCGCGCTAGCCTGCGCACTTGCGCGGCGAGGCCGGCGCCGCTGCCGGAGCATTGCAATGAACTTCGTCTGGCCGAGCCTGCTGTGGTCGCTGCTGCTGCTGCCGCTGCTGGTGCTGATGTACCTGTGGCTGCTGCGCAAGCGCCGGCGCAGCACGGTGCGCCTGGCCAGCTTGGGCGTGGCCAAGGCGGCGCTCGGCAAGGGGCCGGGCTGGCGCCGCCACGTGCCGCCGCTGCTGCTGCTGCTGGCCATCGGCACGCTGCTGTTCGCGACGGCGCGCCCGCTGGCGGTGCTCACGCTGCCGCTGGCGCAGCGCACCATCATCCTGGCGATGGACGTGTCGGGCAGCATGCGCGCCACCGACGTGCAGCCCAGCCGCATCGTCGCCGCACAAGAGGCGGCCAAGGCCTTCGTCAACGAACTGCCGCGCGAGGTGCGCGTCGGCGTCGTCGCCTTCGCCGGCACCGCCGCGGTGGTGCAGGCCCCGACCACCAGCCGCGAGGACATCATCGCCGCCATCGACCGCTTCCAGCTGCAGCGCGCCACCGCCACCGGCAGCGGCATCATCCTGTCGCTGGCGACCATCTTTCCCGATGCCGGCATCGAGATCTCGCAGGCCACCGGGCAGCGCAACATGCCCGGGCCGATGGACGAGAAGAAGGAGAAGAAGGACTTCACGCCGGTGGAGCCCGGCTCCTACACCTCGGCGGCGATCATCATGCTCACCGACGGCGCGCGCACCACCGGCCCCGACCCGCTGGAGGCCGCCAAGATGGCCGCCGACCGCGGCGTCAAGGTCTACACCGTGGGCATCGGCACGGTCGCCGGCGAGACCATCGGCTTCGAGGGCTGGAGCATGCGCGTGCGGCTGGACGAGGCGGCGCTGAAGCAGGTGGCGCTGCTGACGCAGGCCGAATACTTCTACGCCGGCACCGCGCAGGACCTGAAGAAGGTCTACCAGTCGCTGAGCTCGAGGCTGGTGGTCGAGAAGAAGGAAACCGAGATCACCGCTTTCTTCGCCGCCATCGGCGCGCTGCTGGCGCTGCTGGGCGCCGGGCTGTCGGTGTGGTGGTTCGGGCGCGTGGCCTGAGTTCCAGGCGCGGTGCCAGCGGCGGATGGACATCCGCTCGGTCGACCTGAACCTGCTGCCGGTGCTGGATGCGCTGCTGCGCCAGCGCAGTGCCACGCTGGCGGCGCGCGAGCTCGACATCAGCCAGTCGGCGCTGAGTTCGGCACTGGGCCGGCTGCGAGCGCTGCTGGGCGACGAACTGTTCGTGCGCACCGGCCGCGGTCTGCGGCCGACGCCGCGCGCCAGCGCACTGGCCGAACCGGTGGCCGAGCTGCTGGAACGCGTGCGCGACCGCATCCTGCCAGCGGCGAGCTTCGACCCGCGTGCGGCGAAGCGCGAGTCCCGCATCGCCCATTCCGACGTCGGCGCCTACGTGCTGTGGCCGCGCATTGTGCGCGCGCTGCGGCGCAGTGCCTCGGGCCTGACGCTGGCGCTGCGTGTCGTCGATCCGCAGACGGTGGCTGCGGCGCTGGCTGAAGGCCACATCGACCTGGCGATCGGCAGCTTTCCCGGACTGCCGAACGCGCTGTTCCAGCAGCGGCTGTTCGACCGGCGTTATGTCGCCGTGGTCGCGCGCGGGCATCGCCTGGCAGCGCGCGCGCCGAGCCTGCGCGATTTCGCAGCCGTGCCGCAGATCGTCGTGCGCGGCGCCAGTGGTGTGCAGGAGCGCATCGACCAGATCCTGGCGCGCCACCGGTTGCAGCGCAGCGACTGCCTGGAACTGCCCTCGTACCTGATGGCACCGCCGCTGCTGGCCGGTGATGAGTTCCTGGCGGTGATGCCGGAGCAACTGGCCGACGCTTTCGGTGCGATATGGCCCTTCGTCAGCCTGAAACTGCCGTTCGCGCTGCCGCCCTCGACCATCCGCATGCACTGGCACCGCCGTTTCAACGACGATGCCGCCTGCCGCTGGCTGCGCCGGCTGGTGGCCGACGAACTTTGCGCCGAGCGCGCCGCATGAGCCGACGGGCCGCTCCCAAGGAGAATACCGCAGTGCGCAGCGCGCAGGTTGCCTGATAGGCCGCAGCCCGCTCAGGCCCTGAAGCGCGGGAACAGCGCCAGCGCGTTGTCACACTCGATCGCGCGGCGCTGCGCATCGCCCAGCGCGAACTGCTCGAACAGCCGCGCGAAATGCGCCGAGCGCTCCTTGGTCGCATAGGGCCAGTCGCTGCCGAAGGTGATGCGCGCCGGGTCGGCGAAAGCCAGCAGCGAGGGCAGCGCGTAGGGGCTCGCGCTGAGCGCGGTATCGAAGTAGTAGCGGCGCAGCGTCTCGATGCCGTGGGCGGCGTCGCCGCGCGGCGAACACAGCCGCGCCACGCGCTCGGCCGCGTAGGGCAGGAAGCCGCCGGCATGCGACAGGATGATCTTCACGCGCGCATAGCGCTCGAGCCAGCCGGCACGCGCCATGTGCATCGCCGCACGCGTGGTGTCGAGCAGGAAGTCGGCCGCGAAGGGCGGAATGTCGCCTACCGGCGGCGCCGGCAGCGTCGACGGGTGCACGAAGACCACGGCGGCACGCCGGTCCAGTTCGGCCATCAGCGGCTGCAGCGATGCATCGCCCAGATAGGTGCCGCGCACGTTGGCCAGCAGCACCACGCCGTCGGCGCCGAGCACGTCGAAGGCATGCGCGACTTCGGCGAGCGCACCGGCGACGTCGGGCAGTGTCAGCGTGGCAAAGAAGCCGAAGCGGCCCGGATGATCGGCGCAGACCTGCGCCGCGAACTCGTTGACCTCGCGTGCCATGCGGCGCGCCTCGCGGTCGTCGCCCAGGTGCACGCCCGGCGTGGAGACCGAGAACACGCCCGCCGCGATGTCCAGCGAATCGAGCAGTTCGAGCGCTCCCGCGGCGCTCCATTGCGGGATCGGCAGGCCGCCCGCGCTGATGCCGCGCTGCTGCAGCCACCGTGCATAACGCGGCGGCACGATGTGGTGGTGGGTGTCGATGCGGCGGGGGTCGTTCACCGTGCACTCCCCGTCATTCCGGCTTCAGGCCGGCGCGCTGCACCGCCGCGGCCCACAGTGCCTTCTCGCGCTGCACGAAGGCGCTTGCATCGGCCACGCTGCCGCCGACGGGGAAGTTGGCCGTGCTCGCCAGCTTGTGCTGCACTTCGGGTGCCTGAAGTGCCGCATTCACCGCAGCGTTGATCTGCTGGATGCGCCCCGGCGGCGTGCCCTTCTTCGCGAACAGCACGAACCAGCCGGTGGCCTGCAGGCCCGGCACCGTGTCCTGCGCCAGCGGGATGCCCTCCAGCCCGGGCAGCGGCCGCGGTGCGGTCACCGCCAGCGCGCGCAGCCGGCCCGCCTTGACCAGCGGCAGCAGCGGCGCGATGCCATCCACCGAGACCAGCGAGTCGCCGTTGATCACCGCCTGGATGGCCTGGCCGCTGTTGCCCATTGGGATGATGTTGAAGCGCGCGCCGCTGGCTTGCGCCAGGATTTCTGCCGACAGGTTGGGGATCGAGCCGCGTGCCGTGGTCGTCAGCGCCACCTCGCCGGGCCTGGCTTTGGCCGCGGCGATGGCCTGCGCCAGCGTCTTCGGCCCGTCGGCGGCGTTGGCGACGAAGAGCATCGGCGTGTCGGCCACCACCACTACCGGCTCCATGTCCGTCGCCAGGTCGTAGCGGGCGGCCCGGTAGGTCAGCGGTGTCACCGTGACCACCGCCGCATGCGCCAGCAGCAGCGTGTTCGGCGAGGCCGCGGTCTTCGTCGCCATCACCGCGACGATGCCGCCGGCGCCGGCCTTGTTGTCCACCACCGTGGTCTGCCCGAGGCGCGTGCGCAGTTCGTCGCCGAGCACGCGCGCGATGATGTCCGGCGCGCTGCCTGCAGCGGCGGCAACGATCAGGTTCAGAGGGGGCTCGTCGGGCTGAGCCTGGGCACGCACCGCGCCCAGCAATGTCAACGCCACGGCCAGCCATCGCAAGCTCTTCGGCATGCGGTCTCCTTTCGATTGCGGCCCATTCGAACCGAGACCCGCAGGCTAGACTTTGGCCTGACCTGCGAATACAGGAGATCGCAGAACTACGATATCGACAGAATGGATATCAGCGAAAAGCGCATCAAGGCATCAGCCGCAGCAACTGCCCGTCGGCACTGTCGGTCAGCACATAGAGGTAGCCGTCCGGACCCTGACGCACGTCGCGGATGCGCGCGCTGAGCCGGGTCAGCAGACGCTGTTCGCCGCCCACGCGGGTGCCGTCCAGTTCCAGCCGCAGCAGCGATTCGCCGCGCAGCGTACCGACGAAGACGTTGCCGGTCCAACCCGGGTAACGCTCGCTGGTGAGGAAGGCCATGCCGCTGGGCGCCACCGACACCGGCAGCCACGTCTTCAGCGGCTGCTCGAAGCCGGCCTTCGGCCCCTCTTCCCCGATGCGCGTGCCGGTGCCGTAGTTGCGGCCGAAGGTCAGCAGCGGCCAGCCGTAGTTGCGGCCCGGCAGCACGCGGTTCAGCTCGTCGCCGCCCTGCGGCCCGTGCTCGTTGACCCACAGCTCGCCGCTTTGCGGATGCAGCGCCGCGCCCTGCACGTTGCGGTGCCCCAGGCTCCAGATCTCCGGCTTCGCGCCCGGCGTGGCGACGAAGGGGTTGTCCGCCGGCACTTGGCCGTCGGCCTCGATGCGCACGATCTTGCCGAGGTGGTTGTCCAGTCTCTGCGCGTCTTCCTTGCGCGAGAAGCGGTCGCCGAGCGCGACGAACAGACGCCCGTCGCGCGCGAACACCAGCCGCGAGCCGCAATGCAGTTGGCTCGGCACCTTCGGCAGCTGGCGGAAGATCAGCTGCACGTCGCTCAAGCGGTTGCCCTGCAGCTTGCCGCGCGCCACCGCGGTGCCGTTGCCGCCCTCGCCCGCTTCGGCATAGCTCCAGTAGACGAACGCGTTGTCGTCGAACTTCGGGTCCAGCACCACGTCGAGCAGCCCGCACTGGCCGCCGGCGTCGACCGCCGGCAGGCCGGCCACCGGCTCGCCGACGCGGCCGTCACGCTCGACGATGCGCAGCCGCCCGGCGCGCTCGGTGACGAGGAAGCGCCCGTCGGGCAGGAAGGCCACCGCCCAGGGGTTGGCCAGGCCGCGTGCCACG
>DAORHX010000233.1:0-5988 GCA_035438245.1 Rubrivivax sp. | reverse complement strand
CGCGAAGCCCGGCGTGTTCGGCAGCGTCACCGCGCCGGGCACGCCGCGATTGACGAAGCTCGGCGGCGGCAAGGGGCCCGCCGGCGCGTGCGGGTTGAGCCGCGGCAGGTGGCGGGGATGGACCGCATAGCCGGGCCGGTAGGCTTCGCGCGGGCCCAGCGGCAGCCAGCCCCATGACGGCATCGGCGGGCTGCCGATGCCGGCGTAGGGCTGAGGCGCCCCGCCGACCCAGCCGACCAGCGCCGGCGCGTAGACCGGCCGCGTGTGCAGCGGGCCGGGCGTCCAGTACCACCGGTTGGTCCACCAGAACCAGCGCCCGTAGTGGAACGGCGCGAAGCCCCACGGCGCGGCGTCCACCCAGGTCCAGCCCCAGGGTTGCATCCACACCCATTGCCCTTGGCGGTAGGGCGCCCATTGCGCCGACACGACGCTCGGCGTCCAGGCCCAGCCGTAGTCCGGGTGTTGCTGCCAGGTGCCGTGGCGCGCCAGTTCGGTGACACCGGTCATCTCCGGCGAGACGAACTCGGGCGTGCTGCCGGCCTGCTCCGCGTCGCGCAGCAAGGCGGTGGCAAAGGCATCGTCGAGCGGACGCGACCAGCGCACCGAGGCGTTGCCGGCATCGGCGCCGAGTTCCAGCCGCTGTCCCGGCTCGAGCGTCAGCACCAGTTCGCGCGTGCTGGCGCGCAGCAGCCCGCGCCAGTTGCTGGCGCTGCTGGTTTCGCCAGCGCGATCGACGCGATACAGCCCGGCGCGCAAGGCCTGGAAGCGCGCTTCGGGCGTGACGAGCTCGAACTCCGACGCCACGTCGGCAGCGTGCAGGCGCACGCCGATGCTGCCGCGCAGCAGCGCGAACTGCAGCCGCTCGTCGTCCAGCCGCGTGGCCTCGACTTCGGTGTCGCCATCGAGCCGCAGCGCGGTCGCGCCGATCTGCAGCTCGGCCGCCGCGCCCGCCGACACGGCGAGCCTTTCGCCCTGCGTGAACGGCCGGTTGCGCGCGGCAGCAACCCAGCCGCGCGTTTCGGCGTCGTAGAGCCAGACCTGGCCTTCGACCGCGGCGATGCGGCCGACACGCGCCGGCGGCTCGTTCTGCGCCTGGGCGACCGCGGCCAGCCACGCCAGCAGCAGCGCCAGCCACCACCGTGCTGGCCTGCGCATTGCCCCTGCGTTCATCCGTGCTCCTCGTGCGGCCCGCGCGCGGCAGGCATTGCACCGACAACGCAGCAGCACGGTGCGGCGATGACGAGGCCGCGCACGAAGCGCGGCGCGCGCCGGTCAGTCGTCGGCCTCGGCCGGATCGAGGTCGGGGAACAGCACGCGGGTGTAGCCGAAGCGTGTCAGGTCGTTCATGCGTGTCGGGTACAGCCGCCCGATCAGGTGGTCGCACTCGTGCTGCACCACGCGCGCGTGGAAGCCGTCGGCCTCGCGCTCGATCGCCCGGCCCTGCGGGTCGACGCCGCGATAGCGGATGCGCGCGAAACGCGGCACCACGCCGCGCAGCCCGGGCACCGACAGGCAACCTTCCCAGCCGTCGACCATGTCGTCGCCGAGCGGCTCGATCACCGGGTTGATCAGCACCGTCTGCGGCACTGCCGGTGCATCCGGATAGCGCTCGTTGTTCTCGAAGCCGAAGATCACCAGTTGCAGGTCCTCGCCGATCTGCGGCGCCGCCAGCCCGGCACCATTGGCCGCGCGCATGGTGTCGAACATGTCCTCGACCAGTGCCAGCAGGTCGGGCGTGTCGAACTCCGTCACCGGCGCGGCGATGCGCAGCAGCCGCGGATCGCCCATCTTCAGGATGTCGCGGATCGCCATGTCAACGGAAGCTCATGCCGACCGTCGGGTTGTCCGGCAGGCCCTGGTACTGCACCTCGATCTTCTGCCCGGCCTTCGGCGGCATCAGCTTGGAGAACGAGCCGACGCTGACCAGGTCGCCCTTCTTGAACGACAGCCCCTGCTTCTGCAGGTCCTGCGCCAGCCAGACCACCGCGTTGAGCGGATGCTCGAGCACGTCGCGGCCGAAGCCGGTGTCCAGGTCGGCGCCGCCACCCATCACCAGCACCTTCATGCTGGCCAGCGAGTCGGCGAACTCCTGCGTGCGCTTCACCGGAATCGGCGTGCCGACAACAAAGTAGCGTCCAGCGACGTTGATCGCGGCAACGCCTGCACCATTGAGTTTGGACGGCGTCTCGACCATCAGGTCGGGCAGATCGAAAGCCGGGATCACCTGGTCGATGTACTGCAGCACCTGCGCGGGCGTCTTCGCGTGGTTGATGCGCGCGTCCGACACACGCACCAGCAGGTCGGCCTCGAACACCGGACGCACGCCGAAGGCGGCATCGACCACTGCGCCGTCCTTCAGCAGCATGTTGTCGTACACCACCCCCCATACCGGCGCGCTGGCATTGAAGCGCTTCTGTACCGCCGGGTTGGTCAGGCCGGCTTTGTAGCCGACGGGCTTGGCCCCCGTCTGCTGCACCAGGAACTTGTTGAACTTGGCACGCGTGCAGGCCGCGTCGGCATCGTTCAGGCCTTCGGGGTTGGCGGCCGGCTTCTTGTTCAGGTAGTTGGCCACCAGCGCCGCGGCCTGCGCGTCGCTGAGGCATTCGGCCTGCGCGGGGGCCGCAACAGCGGCCAGCACGATGGCGAAGGCGGTCCAAGTTGCTCGGGAATTCATCCGGTGTGTCTCCTGCTGATGGCTGCGAGGGGCGTGGTCGGCCAGTTTATGCTTGGCAGCATGCAACGAAGCGCCACGATGTTCTGCCTGGCCCTGAGCGCCTGCGCCGCTTCAGCGCAGACGAGCGAGGTTTACGACGGCCTGTGCGACGCCTCGGCCGCCGTGGCGCTGGACGCGCGGCACTTCGCCGTCGCCGGCGACGAGGACAACACGCTGCGCATCTACGAACGCGGCCAGCCTGAGGCGCGCGCCACGCTGGCGCTGCAGGACTTCCTGCGCAGCGGCAAGGACGAAGCCGACCTGGAGGCTGCCACGCGCATCGGCAACCGCATCTACTGGATGGGCTCGCTCAGCCGCGATGGCAAGGGGCGGCCGGCGCCGCAGCGCGACCGGCTCTTCGCCACCGACATCGACGCCAGCGGCTCGCCGCCGGCGCTGCGGCCGGTGGGCACGGGGCCGGTGCGCCTGCTCGACGCCTTGGTGGCCAGCCAGGCCGGTCGCGCCTGGCAGCTGGCCGAGGCCGCAGGCAAGGCGCCCGAGGCGGACGGCGGCCTGAACGTCGAGGGCCTGACGCACACCGACGACGGCGCGCTGCTGATCGGCTTTCGCAACCCGCTGCGCGCGGGCAAGGCGCTGGTCGTGCCGCTGCGCAACCCGGCGCAGGCCATCGCAGGCCAGGCACCGGTGTTCGGCGACGCCCTCGCCCTCGACCTGGCCGGGCGCGGCGTGCGCGCGATGACGCGCGTGGCCGACGGCTACCTGGTGGTCGGCGGGCCCACCGCCGACGACGGCAGCTTCGCGTTGTTCCACTGGCGCGGTGGCAACGATGCACCGCAACGCCTGGCGCAGCCGGCGCTGGGCACGCTGCGGCCCGAGGCGCTGTTCGGCTGGCCCGGCACGGCGCAGTTCCAACTGCTCAGCGACGACGGCGGCATCGAGCGGCACGGCAAGGCCTGCAAGAAGCTGCCGGCCGCGCAGCAGGGCTTTCGCAGCCTGTCGTTTACCCGCTGACGCGCCCGGCGCGCGGGGGTCCGCAGCCACCCCCCTAGAATGTGCGATCCCCTGCGATGTGGAATGCCCTTCACGGCCCCGGGCCGTGCCGCGGCCGGCTTCGTTCATGTCTTCCCAGTCCGAACTCCCGCCCTCCCCCGACGAACCCGATGAGCGCACGCTCGTCCCGCTGCAGATCGAAGACTGGCTGACGGTGATCGTGATGGCGCTGCTGGCGCTGATCACCTTCGCCAACGTCGTGGTGCGCTACCTCACCAACCAGTCCTTCGCCTGGACCGAGGAGTTCTCGGTGTTCCTGATGATCGTGCTGGCGCTGGTCGCCGGCTCGGCCTCGGTGGCGCGCAACCGGCAGATCCGCATCGAATTCTTCGCCGACAGCGGGCCCGAGAGCCGCCAGCGCGCGCTGGCCCGCTTCGGCGCGCTGATGGTGTTCGCGCTGTTCGCGCTGATCGCGGTGCTCAGCGCGCGCATGGTCTACGACGACATCCGCTTCGGCGAGACCTCGCCCGGCATCGGCGTGCCGCAGTGGTGGTACACGGTCTGGCTGCCGGTGCTGTCGGTGGCCATCGCGCTGCGCGCGCTGGGCCTGTTCAAGCGCCGCGCGCGCCGGCCTGCATGATCGCCACGCTGCTGTTCGTCGCCTTCCTGGCGATGATGCTGCTGGGTGTGCCCATCGGCGCCGCGCTCGGCCTGGCCGGCGCCGCCTGCATCGCGCTGGCCAACGCCGACGCGCAGTGGTTCGGGCTGATGGCGGTGCCGCAGAACTTCTATGCCGGCCTGGGCAAGTACCCGCTGCTGGCGATCCCGATGTTCGTGCTGGTGGGTTCGATCTTCGACCGCTCCGGCGTCGCGCTGCGGCTGGTGAATTTCGCCATCGCCCTCGTCGGGCGCGGGCCCGGCATGCTGCCGCTGGTGGCCATCGTCGTCGCCATGTTCCTGGGCGGCATCTCCGGCTCCGGCCCGGCCAACGCCGCCGCGGTGGGCGGGGTGATGATCGCGGCGATGTCGCGCGCCGGTTATCCGGCGGCCTTCTCGGCCAGCGTGGTCGGCGCCGCCGCGGCCACCGACATCCTGATCCCGCCGTCGGTGGCCTTCATCGTCTATTCGGTGATGGTGCCCGGCGCGTCGGTGCCGGCGCTGTTCGCCGCCGGCATGGTGCCCGGCATCCTGGCGGGGCTGGCGTTGATCGTGCCGGCGGTATGGATGGCGCGCAGCCACAAGATGGGCGCGCTCGAGGCCACGCTGCCGCGCCCGCCGATCTGGCAGAGCCTGCGCGAGGCCGTCTGGGGCCTGGCGGCGCCGGTGCTGATCCTCGGCGGCATGCGCATGGGCTGGTTCACGCCCACCGAGGCCGCCGTGGTGGCGGTGTTCTACGGCCTGTTCGTCGGCATGGCGATCCATCGCACGATCGGCCTGCGCGACCTGTTTCCCATCCTGCGCGAGGCCGGTGAACTGTCGGCCATCATCCTGCTGGTGGTGTCGCTGGCCGGCATCTTCGCCTATTCGCTGTCGACGCTGGGCGTGATCGACCCGGTGGCCCACGCCATCGTCAACTCGGGGCTGGGCGAATACGGCGTGCTGTCGCTGCTGATCCTGATGCTCATCACGGTGGGCATGTTCCTCGACGG
Source organism: Rubrivivax sp. (assembly GCA_035438245.1). Taxonomy (GTDB): domain Bacteria; phylum Pseudomonadota; class Gammaproteobacteria; order Burkholderiales; family Burkholderiaceae_C; genus Rubrivivax. The sequence goes on along the minus strand of DAORHX010000233.1, from coordinate 675 downwards.
CGTGTCGATCTTCCTGATCTTCGTGCCGCTGCTGTGGCCGATCGTGCAGCACTACAACTGGGACCCGGTGTGGTTCGGCGTGATATTGACGCTGAAGGTGGCGCTGGGCCAGTTCACGCCGCCGCTGGCGGTCAACCTGATGGTGTCCTGCCGCATCGCCGGCGTGCGCATGGAACAGACCGTGCGCTGGGTCGGCTGGATGCTGTTCGCCATGTTCCTGGTGATGGTGGCCGTCATCATCTGGCCGCAGCTGGCGCTGTGGCTGCCCCACACCCTGGGCTATTGATTTTGTTCAACGACCGAAGGAGACGACGCATGAAGTTCCGACGCACCCTGCTCACCCTGGCCACCGCCGCTGCCGCGCTGGCGGCGCTGCCGCAGGCCGCCCTGGCCCAGGGCGCCTACAAGAGCGAATACAAGATGTCGCTGGTGGTGGGCACCGCCTTCCCCTGGGGCAAGGGCGGCGAGATCTGGGCCAACCTGGTGCGCGAGCGCACGCAGGGCCGCATCAACATCAAGCTGTACCCCGGCGTCTCGCTGATCCAGGGTGACCAGACGCGCGAATTCAGCGCGCTGCGCCAGGGCGTGATCGACATGGCCATCGGCTCGACCATCAACTGGTCGCCGCAGATCAAGGAACTGAACCTGTTCTCGCTGCCCTTCCTGATGCCCGAC
>DAORHX010000232.1:0-6035 GCA_035438245.1 Rubrivivax sp. | reverse complement strand
ACGCGTGGGTCAAGCAGTCAGAACAGGGGGGCAGTGGCGCTGCTGACGCCGCCGACGGTGCCGGCCGTACCGCCCGACGCCGACGCTGCCGCGCCGCTGGTTCCGGCGGCGCCGGTCGCGGCGGACGAACTGACGCGCCCGGTCAGCATGGACGAGTTGCTCGACCTGGAGCAGCAGGCCGAGTTCTTCGTCGTGCTCGGCGAGGAGGACGCCGCGGTCGACCTGCTGATGGCGCACCTGCGCAGCAGCGGCGGCAGCAGCCCGCTGCCGTACCTGAAGCTGCTGGAGATCTTCCGCCGGCGCGATGATGCCGATGCCTACGAGCGCATGCGCAAGCGCTTCGGTCAGCGCTTCAATGCGGTGGCCCCGGACTGGGGTGCGGACTTCGAGCGCGGCCTGGAGCTGCAGGACTACCCGCGCGTGCTGGCCAAGCTGCAACAGGCGTGGGCGCAGCCACTGGATGCGATGGCCGAGCTGGAGAGCCTGCTGTTCCGCAAGCACGGCGGCGAACTGTTCGAGCTGCCCGCCTATCGCGACGTGCTGATGCTGTATGCGGTGGCGCGCGACCTGCACCGCCAGCTCGACCGTCCGGGCGACGAGGTCGACGTGCTGCTGCCGCTGGCCGGCAACGACGGCGCCGTGCTGTCGATCTTCGACCCGCTCGACACGGCCGACGACCGGCCCACCGCACCGGTGGACCTGGATCTGAGCGAAGCGCCGGACCTGCGCGACGGCCGCAGCGGCCGGCACGCCGCCGTGCGCAACTGACTACAGCCTGCGCAGCCGCTCGAGCGCGGTGTGCAGCGTCTCGTCGCGCTTGGCGAAACACAGCCGGGCGATGTGCTGGTCGAAGCCGTCGGCATAGAAGGCCGACAGCGGAATCGCCGCCACGCCGATCTCGCGCGTCAGCCATTCGCAGAACGCCACCTCGGGCAGATCGCTGACGCGGCTGTAGTCGACGCACTGGAAGTAGCTGCCCTCGCTGGGCAGCATGCGCAGCCGGGTCGTGGCCAGGCCGGCACGGAACAGGTCGCGCTTGCGCTGGTAGAAGGCGGGCAGCTCCAGGTAGTGGCGCGGCTCGGCCATGTAGCGCGCCAGGCCATGCTGCATCGGCGTGTTGACGGTGAAGACGTTGAACTGGTGCACCTTGCGGAACTCGGCCGTCAGCGGTGCCGGCGCCACCACGGTGCCGACCTTCCAGCCGGTGACGTGGTAGGTCTTGCCGAAGCTCGAGACGACGAAGCAGCGCGCGGCCAGCGCCGGGATCGAGGCCGCGCTGATGTGCGGCGCTGCGTCGTACACCATGTGCTCGTAGACCTCGTCGGAAATCAGCAGCACGTCGGTCGGCGCCAGCAGATCGCTCAGGCGCTGCATCTCGGCCGCGGTCCAGACCGTGGCGCTCGGGTTGTGCGGCGAGTTGACGATGAGCGCGCGTGTGCGCGGGGTGATCGCGGCGGCGATGCGCTCGAAGTCGGGCCTGAAGGTGCCTGGCGTCAGCGGCACGCGCACGACGACGCCACCGGCCAGTTCGATGTTCGGCGCATAGCTGTCGTAGCAGGGCTCGAGCACGATCACCTCGTCGCCCGGGTGCACGCAGCACAGCACCGCGGTGAGGATCGCCTGCGTCGCGCCGGCGGTGATGGTGACCTCGGTGTCGGCGTCGTAGCGGTGGCCGTACAGCGCTTCGACCTTGCGCGCCACCGCCTCGCGCAGCGGCGCCACGCCGGCCATCGGCGGGTACTGGTTCAGGCCCTCGCGCATCGCGCCGGCGACGCTGTCGATCAGCGCCGCATCGCAATCGAAGTCCGGGAAGCCCTGGCCGAGGTTGACCGCCGCGTGCTTCTGCGCCAGCGCCGACATCAGCGTGAAGATGGTCGTGCCGACCTGCGGCAGCCGGCTGCGCAGCGGCGGCGTGGGGAAGGCGGTGGCGGCAGGCTTCGGCATGCGGTTCCTACAACTGGTAGTCTTCGCCGCCGCCGCTCATCGCGCGCTGGACCAGCGCCCGCGTGAGCCGCTCGGACAGCAGTTCGGCAAAAGTGTAGACAAAGTGGCGCAGGTAGGCGCCGCGACGGAACGCCACGCGCGCGACGTTCTGGCCGAACAGGTGCCCGGCGGGGTGCGAGACCAGGTCGCCGTCGGCCGGCTCGTCGCGCACCGCCATCTCGGCGACGATGCCGGCGCCCAGGCCGAGCCGCACGTAGGTCTTGATGACGTCGGAATCGAGGGCCTCCAGCGCGATCTGCGGCTTCAGCCGCGCCCGTGCGAAGGCGGCGTCGATGCGCGAGCGCCCGGTCACCGTCGAGTGGTAGGTGACCAGCGGTTCGGCCGCCACCTGCTCGAGCGTCGGCCGCTCGACCGCGGCCAGCGCATGCGATCGCGGCACGACCAGCGCGTGCTGCCACTCGTAGCAGGGCAGCGTCACCAGTTCGTCGAACGCGCTGACCGATTCGGTGGCCAGGCCGATGTCGGCGGTTTCGGCCAGCAGCATGCGCGCCACCTGCTCGGGCGTGCCCTGGTGCAGCACCACCTGCACCTTCGGGTAGCGCCGGCGCAGCTGCGCCACCGGCCCGGGCAGCACGTAGCGCGCCTGCGTGTGCGTTGTGGCGATCGACAGCGTGCCGGCTTCCTGCTTGGAGAACTCCTCGCCGATGCGCTTCAGGTTGGCGACCTCGCGCAGGATGATGTCGATCGACTTCAGCACCTCCTGCCCCGGCTCGGTGACACGACGCAGCCGCTTGCCGTGGCGCGCGAAGATGTCGATGCCGAGTTCCTCCTCGAGCTCGAGGATGGCCTTGCTGATGCCCGGCTGCGAGGTAAAGAGCGCCTTCGCCGTCTCGGTCAGGTTCAGGTTGCGGCGCACCGCCTCCTGCACGAAGCGGAACTGGTGCAGGTTCATGCGGGCCCTCCGGGCGTTGTCTCGGCCGCATCCAGCAGCGTCAGCGCGAGCGTGGCCATCGCCTCGTGCAGCAGCGGTTGCTCGCCGAGCGCCGCGTGCAGCCGCCAGTGCACCGCCGGATACCGCTCGCGCAGTTGCTGCAGCAGTGGTGGCAGGTCACGCCGCAGGTGGCCGCCGGTGCCGAGGAACATCGGCAGCACGTCCACGTGCGTGCAGCCGGCCGCGCTGAGCTGGGCGCCGGCCTCCTGCAGGCTCGGCGGCATCAGCTCGAGGAAGGCGACGCGCAGTTGCAGCTGCGGGCGCTGTTCGCCGATGCGCCGCGCCACCGCCTCGAACGGCGCGGCCCAGCGCGCGTCGCGCGCGCCGTGCGCGAACAGGATCAGACCCTGGCTCACCGGTAGCGCACCAGCCAGGCGAACGCGGCCAGCGACAGCAGCATGAACACCGCGCTCGGCATCGCCGCGACGACCCACGGCGTCCAGCCGCGCAGCAGGCCGATGTGGCCGGCAACGTTGTTCAGCAGCACGAAGCCGATGCCGAGCATGATGCCGCCGAACACCTTCAGGCTGATGCCGCCGCCACGCGCATGCAGGTAGGCGAAAGGCAACGCCAGCGCGGTCAGCACCAGGCAGGCCAGCGGATACAGCGCCTTCTTCCAGAACTGGATCTCGTAGCGCTGCGCCGCCTGCTCCTGGTCGCTGAGGTGGTGGCTGTAGCGCCACAGTTCGACGGTGGACATCGTCTTCAGCGGCAGCACCGCGGCCGACACCACGCCGGCGCTCAGCGTGCTCGGCCACTGCAGCGTGGCCGCCGACTGGTGCTGCACCCGGTCGGGCGCGGTGGCATCGCCGGCCGGCCAGGTGGTGACCTCGGCATCGCTGAGCGTCCACACGCCGCCGGCGCCGACACGCGCTTCGCGTGCGTTGATGCGCGACAGGTGTCGCCCGGCGGCATCGAACTCGAAGATGCGGATGCCGACCAGCGTGGCGCGGCCGTCGATGCCGGCGACGTTGACCGCGAAGTGGCGCTCGCCGCTGTCGTCGACGCGGCGCTCCTTCAGCCAGGCGCCGGTTGCGCCGAGCTTGCGCCCGCCGCTGAGCGTGGCCTTCAGCAGCGCGGTCTGCCGCTCGGTGAAGGGCACGACATAGTCGCCGAGCGCGAAGGTCAGCGCGCTGAACACCAGCGCCAGCAGTGCCAGCAGGCGCAGTGCCCGCGACGGGCTCAGGCCGCCGGTGCGCAGGATGGTGAACTCGGAGGTCTGGGCGAGCCGCGCCAGCGAATAGATCGTGCCGATCAGCACCGCGATCGGCAGCAGTTCGTACAGGTTGCCCGGCAGCTCCATCATCGAGCTGACGATCGCCATCCACAGGCCGTAGCCGGGACGGCCGATCTTCTGCAGCTCGTCGACGAAGTCGATGAAGAAGGACAGCGACAGGAAGGCCAGCGCGACGAACACCACCGACCACACGATGTCGCGATACAGCATGCGGCGCACGGTTCTCATGTCGTGGCCCTCACCGCACCGCGGCGCCAGTGCAGCACCGCCGCATGGTCGCGCCACCACAGCAGCGTCAGTGCGGCCAGGAACACGCCGCCGTGCAGCGTCAGCAGCGCCTGCGCCATGCCCAGGCGGCCGTTGGCGACCCAGCTCTGCGTGAGGTTGATCGAGTTGAAATAGGCCAGCGAGCCGAACAGCGCCACCACCAGGTTCAGGTTGCTCGGCCGGCGCGTGTTGACATGCGCCAGGCCGATGGCCAGCAGCGACAGGTTCACCGCCGCGAGCATCAGGCCGAAGCGCCACACCAGCTCGCCCTGGTTGCGCGGCGTGGCATGGCGCATCAGCGCGGCCGTGTCCATCGTCTTCGGCGGCGGCTCCTGCACGCGGCGCAGCGCGCGGATGTCGACCAGCGCGCGATAGGTCTCGAAGCCGGCGAGCGTCGACTCGCCGCTGCGCGCGTCGACATCGCTGCGCTGTCCGGCCTCGAGCACCAGGAAACGATCGTCGCCGTCGACGTCGACGCGGCCGGATCGCGCCGACACCACCGTCTCGGTGTCGTTCTTGCTCGACAGCGCGAACACGTTGCGCACGCTGACGTCGTCGCGCGGGTCGCGTTCGACGAAGAACACGCGCCGGCCGTCGGACGAGCTCTGGAACACGCCCGGCGCCACACGCGCCAGGTCCGAGCGCTGCGCATAGCGGTCGCGCAGCTCGGTGCTGTTGCGGTTGACCCAGGGCCAGGCGAAGGCGAGCAGCAGGCAGATCACCACCAGCACCGGCCAGAAGGTGCGCAGCACCGGGCGCACGAAACGCGCCAGTTCCAGCCCGCTGGCGAACCAGATCGCCATCTCGCTGTCGCGGTACATGCGCCCGAGCGTGGCGACGATGGAGACGAACAGCGACAGGCTGAGGATCGTCGCCAGATGGCCGAGCGTGGTGTAGCCGAGCACCAGCACCACGTCCTTCGGCTCGACCAGGTCGCTGGCGGCCAGCGACAGCGTGCGCACCAGCAGCATCGTGATGACGATGGTCAGCAGCACCACCAGCGTCGCGCCGAAGGTGCGCGCCAGGTCTCGCCTCAGAGTGCTATCGAATAACATGGGCCGCTTCGTTCAGCGGGCCGGATTATGGACTTCAGGATACAGCTCACCACGCTCGGCGACTTGCACCGTGCCGAGGCCGACGCGCTGCTCGTCGTCGTCGGCGAGGGTAGCGTGCCCGCCTCGCTGGGCAAGGTGCTCGGCGCGGCGCTGGCTGCGGCGCTGAAGGACGGCGACCTGGCCTACAAGCCCGGCCGCTGCCTCTACCTGCACGGCCTGGCCGGCGTGAAGCCGGCGCGCGTCGTGTTCGCGGTGGCCGCGGCGGCGACCGCCAAGGGGTTCAGGGCGGCATGGCTCGCCGGCCTGGCCTTGCTGAAGGGCGGCGGGGCGCGCCACCTGCTGGTCGCGTCGGCGTTGCCGCAGCCGCTGGATGCGATGGCGGCGCAGGCCTTGCCGGGAGCGGTCGGCGAGGCGCTGTATGTCTACCGTCACACCAAGCCTTCGGCGCCTGCCGCATCCCGGCTGCAGCGCGTCTCGCTCGCCTGCGCCGCGGCCGATGCCGCCGCGGCACGCGAGGGCCTGCAGCGCGGCGAGGCCATCG
>DAORHX010000231.1:0-6112 GCA_035438245.1 Rubrivivax sp. | reverse complement strand
CCGCGGCCGCTGGTGCGGCGGGCGCCGGCGCGGGTGCCGCGCTCGGCGACGTGCTGCGGCGCGACGGACTGTAAAGCGGCGTCTTGCGGGTCGGCATGCTCGGAACGGGGCTCGTGCGGGGCCTTCGAGAGGCTGGCTTCACGTTATCACGTTGCGTCGGCTCTTGCATCCCCGTGGACGCACGCGGGCATGATGCGCGGATGCCGCGCTGGATCGACACCCACTGCCACCTCGATGCCGCCGAATTCGACGCCGACCGCGAGGCCGTGGTCGAGCGGGCGCGCGCTGCGGGCGTGGCGCTGCTGGTGCTGCCGGCGGTCGAGGTCGCCGGCTTCGACGCCGTGCGCGAACTCGCCCATGCCCACGGCGGCTGCTATGCGCTGGGCATCCACCCGCTGTGCGTGCAGCGCGCCGCCGATGCCGACCTGCAGCGGCTGCGCGAGCGCTTGCACGCCTGGCGCGACGACCCGCGACTGGTGGCGGTGGGCGAGATCGGGCTGGACCACTTCGTGCCGGGGCTGGACCGCGCCCGGCAGCAGCATTTCTACCTCGCGCAGCTGGCGATCGCGCACGACGCCCAGCTGCCGGTGCTGCTGCACGTGCGCCGCTCGGCCGATGCGCTGCTCGCCGGGCTGCGGCGCTGCCCGGTGCGCGGCGGCATCGCGCATGCGTTCAATGGCAGCGCGCAGCAGGCCGCGCAGTTCGTGGCGCTGGGCTTCAAGCTCGGTTTCGGCGGCGCGATGACGCACGAGCGCGCGCTGCAGATCCGCCGCCTAGCGGCTTCGCTGCCGGACGAGGCGATCGTGCTCGAGACCGATGCGCCGGACATTCCGCCGCAGTGGCTCTATCGCAATGCGCAGCAGCGGCGCAGCGAAGCGCAGGCGCGCAACGAACCGGCCGAACTGCCGCGCATCGCGCAGACGCTGGCCGAACTGCGCGGCTGGACGCTCGAGCACACCGCGGCGACGACGGCGGCCAATGCCTGCAGCGCGCTGCCGGGGTTGCCGCGGTGACGCTGCTGCAGGGCCTGCCGCCGAGCATCGCGCGGCACACGCGGCTGCTGGTGCTGGGCAGCTTCCCGGGCGCGGCCTCGCTGGCCGCGGGCCAGTACTACGCCCACCCGCGCAACCAGTTCTGGCCGCTGGTGGGCGCGCTGCTCGGCGAGGACCTGCTGGCATTGAGCTACGCGCAGCGCCTTTCCCGGCTGCACGCGCACGGCGTCGGCCTGTGGGACGTGATCGGCGCGTGTCGCCGCGAGGGCAGCCTGGACAGCCGCATCCGCGACGCGCAGTGCAACGACCTGGGCAGCCTGCGCCGCCGCGCGCCCGGGTTGCAGGCCATCGCGCACAACGGCGGCGCGTCGGCGCGCGCGATGCCAACCGCCGGCGCGTTGGGCCTGCGGGTGTTCCGCCTGCCGTCCAGCAGCCCGGCCAACGCCAGCTGGAGCTTCGAGCGCAAGCTGGCCGCCTGGCGCGAGGCGTTCGTGTTCTGTGGCCTGAACTGAGGGCGTCGGCTATCGTGCCGTGGCGATGCAGTCGAAGAACGCCAGCGCCTTGCCCGAGGTCACGATCTCCGAGTTCGGCGGCGTGCGCAGCCTGCATCTGGGCACGATCTGGGTGCAGGGCTCGATGCGCATCGCCCGGCCCGACCGCCTGGAGCTGGACTATGTGCAGCGCATGATGGCCGCGCTGCTGTGGCTGCCGAGCGAGCAGCTGGGCCGCGGCCACGCCGTGCAGCTGGGGCTGGGCGCCGGGGCGATCACGCGCTTCACCGCCAAGGCGCTGCGCATGCGCACCACCGCCGTCGAACTGAACCCGGCGGTGATCCGCGTGTGCCGGCGCCACTTCCACCTGCCGGCGGACGGGCCGAAGCTGAGCGTGCTGGCGATGGACGCTGCCGACTGGGTGCGTGATCCCGCCCATGGCGCCAGCGTGCAGCTGCTGCACGTCGACCTGTACGACCACGACGCCGCGGCACCGGTGCTCGACGATGCGCGCTTCTATGCCGGCTGCCGTGGCGTGCTCGCGCCCGGTGGCGTGATGAGCGTCAACCTGTTCGGCCGCGACGCGCGCTTCGAGGGCAGCCTGGCGCAGATCGTCGCCGCCTTCGGCGCGTCGCAGGTGTGCAGCCTGCGCGCCACGCGCGAGGGCAACCGCGTGGTGCTCGCCGGGCGTGACGTATTGCTGCCCGATCGCAGCACCTTGCTCGAGCGCGCCGCTACCATCGAGGGCCGCTATGGCGCCTGGGGCCTGCCGGCGCGCAAGTGGCTGCGCATGCTGCGGCCGCTGGCACCGCCGACCTGACCGACACGCGAAGACCATGCACTCGACCACCGCCGCGCAACGTGCCGCCCGACCCGCCGGCGATACGCTGGTGCTGCCGCACCAGCCGTGGCAGGGCAAGCTGGACTGGCGTGCGCTGCTGGGCTGGCTGCGCGACGACAAGCTGATCTCGGCCGAGGACAGCGAACGCGTGACGCGCCGCTTCGGCGCCGGCAGCTCCAGCCAGCATGCGCTGGTGCGCCTGGGTGCGGCGGGGCTGCAGCGCGCCGGCACCGCAGCGCCGCTGGACACCGAGGCGCTGACGGTGTGGCTGGCGCGGCGCTGCCAGATGCCGTACCTGCGCATCGACCCGCTGAAGGCCGACGTCGGCCGTGTCGCCGACGTCATGTCGGTGCACTATGCCGAGAGCCGCTGCGCGCTGCCGGTGCAGATCACCGCCCACGAGGTGGTGATCGCCACCGCCGAGCCCTTCGATGTCGGCTGGGTGCCGGAGATCGAGGCGCACGTGCGCCGCAGCGTCAAGCTGGTGCTGGCGCAGCCGCAGGACGTGCGCAAGTACACGACCGAGTTCTATGCGCTGGCGAAGTCGGTGCGCGCCGCGCAGAAGAGCGGCGAGGTGTCGCCGGCGGCCAGCTTCGAGCAACTGGTCGAGCTCGGCAAGACGGCCAAGCAGCTCGATGCCAACGACGCGGGCGTCGTGCAGGTGGTCGACTGGCTGTGGCAGTACGCGTTCGACCAGCGCGCCAGCGACATCCACCTGGAGCCGCGGCGCGACATGGGCGCGATCCGCTTCCGCATCGACGGCGTGCTGCACACCGTCTACCAGGTGCCGCTGGGGGTGATGAACGCGATGACCTCGCGCATCAAGCTGCTCGGCCGCATGGACGTGGTCGAGCGCCGACGCCCGCTGGACGGGCGCATCAAGACCAAGCGCCCGGACACCGCCGACAAGGCCGGCGCCGAGGTCGAGATGCGGCTGTCGACGCTGCCCACCGCCTTCGGCGAGAAGCTGGTGATGCGCATCTTCGACCCGGAGACCGCGGTCAAGAGCATCGAGGCACTGGGCTTCGGCACGCACGACACCGCGCGCTGGCAGCAGCTGATCGCACGGCCGCACGGCATCATCCTCGTCACCGGCCCGACCGGTGCCGGCAAGACGACGACGCTGTATTCGACGCTGAAGGCGTTGGCCACCGACGACGTCAACGTCTGCACCATCGAAGACCCGATCGAAATGATCGAGCCCGCCTTCAACCAGACGCAGGTGCATGCGGCGATCGACATGGGCTTCGCCGAGGGGCTGCGCGCGCTGATGCGGCAGGACCCGGACATCATCATGGTCGGCGAGATCCGCGACCTGGCCACCGCCGAGATGGCGATCCAGGCCGCGCTGACCGGGCACCTGGTGTTCAGCACGCTGCACACCAACGATTCGGCCTCGGCCATCACCCGGCTGGCCGACCTGGGCGTGCCGCCCTACCTGATCTCGGCCACGGTGATCGGCGTGCTGGCGCAGCGCCTGGCGCGCTCGCTGTGCCCGGCCTGCAAGCAGCGCGACGAAGTCACCACGCGCGAGACGCTGGACGAAATCGCCAGGCCGTGGCGCCTGTCCGGCGGCGTGCGGCCGTACAAGCCGGTCGGGTGTCTCGAATGCCGCCACACCGGCTATCGCGGCCGCATGGGGCTGTACGAGCTGCTGGTGATGAGCGATGCCGCTCGCGCCTGCGTGCATCCGACGCTGGATGCCGACGCGCTGCGCCGTCAGGCGGTGAAGGACGGCATGCGTGCACTGCGCCTGGCCGGCGCGATGAAGGTCGCCGAAGGCCTGACCACGGTCGAGGAGGTGCTGCGCAGCACCCCCAGCCTGGACATGCGGGCCTGAAGTCTGGCCGAGGGCGGGGCGCGCCCGCTTACGTGGAAACCACAGCCGGTGGGCGGCGCCGCGTGTCTAGAATGCGCCCGCAACAAGAGCGACGAGGAGACGCGCATGAAGATCAAGAGCCAGAAGGATTTCTGGGCCGGGCTGATGTTCATCGCCGTCGGGCTGGGTTTCTCCTACGGTGCGCTGGAGTACAGCTTCGGCACCTCGGCCCGTCCCGGGCCGGGCTACTTCCCCTTCGGGCTGGGCATCCTGCTGGCCATCCTCGGCGGCATCACGCTGTTCGAGGCGCTGACGGTGGCGACCGACGACGGCGAGCCGATCGGCGCGGTGCCCTGGAAGCCGCTGCTGATCATCGTCGCCTCGATCGTGCTGTTCGGCCTGCTGCTGCCGCACACCGGCATGGTCATCGCGCTGCCGGTGCTGATCGTCGTCTCGGCGCTGGCCGGCGACGAGTTCCACTGGGGTGAGGCCCTCGTCAACGCGGCGATCCTCACCGCGGGCAGCTGGGCCGTGTTCATCTACGGCCTGGGTTTGACGATTCCGATGTGGCCGACGTTCCTGTCGTCGGCCAGCGGCGGCTGAAGGAGCGACGCACATGGACCTGATCAGCAACCTGATGCTCGGTTTCAGCGTGGCCTTCACGCTGCAGAACATCGCCTACGCCTTCCTCGGCTGCCTGCTCGGCACCGCCATCGGCGTGCTGCCCGGCCTGGGGCCGACCACCACGATCGCGATGCTGCTGCCGTCGATCTACGCGCTGGACGCGACGCCGGCGCTGATCATGCTCGCCGGCATCTACTACGGCGCGCAGTACGGCGGCTCGACCACCGCGATCCTGGTCAACCTGCCCGGCGAGGCGGCGTCGGTGGTGACGGCGATCGACGGCTACGCGATGGCGCGCAAGGGGCGCGCCGGGCCGGCGCTGGCCGCGGCCGGTCTGGGCTCGTTCTTCGCCGGGTCGGTGGCCACGCTGGTGGTCGCCGGCTTCGCTCCGCCCTTGACCGAGCTGGCCTTCAAGTTCGGTCCGGCCGAGTACTTCAGCCTGATGGTGGTGGGCCTGATCGGCGCGGTGGTGCTGGCCTCGGGGTCGCTGATCAAGGCGCTGTCGATGATCCTGCTCGGCCTGCTCATCGGCCAGATCAACACCGACGTCATCTCCGGCGTGCCGCGCTACAGCTTCGACATTCCCGAGCTGACCGACGGCATCAGCTTCGTCGCCGTTGCCATGGGCATCTTCGGTTTCGCCGAGATCATCGCCAACCTCGGCCGTCCGGCCGAGCACCGCGAGGTCTTCCTGAAGGATGTGCACGGCCTGTGGCCGACCAAGCAGGACTTCAGGGACGCCTTCCCGGCGATGGTGCGTGGCACGGCGCTGGGCTCGATCCTCGGCGTGCTGCCCGGCGGCGGCGCGCTGCTGTCGTCGTTCGCCGCCTACACGGTGGAGAAGAAGATGCGCGGCCGCCCGGGCGAGGTGGCCTTCGGCAAGGGCAACATCCGCGGCGTCGCCGGCCCCGAAAGCGCCAACAACGCCGGCTCGCAGACCAGCTTCATCCCGATGCTGACGCTGGGCATCCCGCCCAACGCGGTGATGGCGCTGATGGTCGGCGCGATGACCATCAAGGGCATCCAGCCCGGCCCGCAGGTGATGACCAGCAACCCGCAGCTGTTCTGGGGCCTGATCGCCTCGATGTGGATCGGCAACCTGATCCTGGTGATCCTGAACCTGCCGCTGATCGGCATCTGGATCAAGCTGCTGACCGTGCCCTACCGCTTCCTGTTCCCGGCCATCATGGTGTTCTGCGGCCTGGGCCTGTACACGCTGAACAACAACAGCTTCGACATCTTCATCGGCGCGATCTTCGCCGTCGTCGGCTACATCTTCTACAAGCTCGGCTGCGAGCCGGCGCCGCTGCTGCTGGGCTTCATCCTCGGGCCGATGATGGAGGAG
>DAORHX010000230.1:0-6128 GCA_035438245.1 Rubrivivax sp. | reverse complement strand
GGCGCGCGCATCGGCACCGACATGGTCACCGTCACCGGCACCGAGAACCTGCTGATGGCGGCGACGCTGGCCGACGGCGAGACGGTGCTGGAAAACGCCGCGCAGGAGCCCGAGGTGGTGGACCTGGCGGAGATGCTGATCCGCATGGGCGCACGCATCGAGGGCCACGGCGGCAGCCGCATCCGCGTGGAGGGCGTGCCGCGGCTGCACGCGCCCGAGGGCGGCCACCGCATCATCCCCGACCGCATCGAGGCCGGGACCTTCCTCTGCGCGGTGGCAGCGGCCGGTGGCGACGTGCTGCTGCAGGGCGCGCGCGCCGACCATCTGGAAGCGGTGATCGACAAGTTGCGCGAGGCCGGCGCGGCCATCGAATGCGGCGCCGACTGGATCCGCGTGCGCATGCAGGGCCGGCCGAAGGCGGTGAACGTGCGCACCAGCGAGTACCCGCTGTTCCCCACCGACATGCAGGCGCAGTTCATGGTCGTGAACAGCATCGCCGAAGGCTCGGCGACGGTCATCGAGACGATCTTCGAGAACCGCTTCATGCACGTCGACGAGCTGCTGCGGCTGGGCGCGAGGATCGAGGTCGACGGCCACACGGCGGTCGTGCACGGTGTCGAGCGCCTGTCCGGCGCGACGGTGATGGCCACCGACCTGCGTGCGTCGGCCAGCCTGGTGATCGCCGGCCTGGTGGCCGAAGCGGACACGGTGGTCGACCGCATCTATCACCTGGACCGCGGCTACGACCGCATGGAGGCCAAGCTGCGCCGCATCGGTGCCGACATCGAGAGGGTGAGATGAGGCCGCCAGGCGCACTCCGTAAGCCGCTCCCCGATGCGGCGCTGCCCCCGCAGGGCCCATGCGCGTGGGCCGCGTCGTCGCCGCGGGCGGTCGGGCAGGTGCGGCGATGATCACCCTGGCGCTGTCCAAGGGGCGCATCTTCGACGAGACGCTGCCGCTGCTGGGCGCGGCCGGCATCCGCATCGCCGAAGACCCCGAGAAGAGCCGCAAGCTGATCATCGGCACCAGCCGTGCGGACCTGCGCGTGGTCCTGGTGCGGGCCAGCGACGTGCCGACCTACGTGCAGTACGGCGGCGCCGACCTGGGTGTGGCCGGCAAGGACGTGCTGCTCGAGCACGGCGGCGACGGCCTGTACCAGCCGCTCGACCTGCGCATCGCCAGCTGCCGCATGAGCGTGGCGGTGCGCGACGACTTCGACTACGCTGCCGCCGTACGCCAGGGCTCGCGCCTGCGCGTGGCGACGAAGTACACGCTCACTGCGCGTGAACACTTCGCCGACAAGGGCGTGCATGTCGACCTGATCAAGCTCTACGGCTCGATGGAGCTGGCGCCGCTGACCGGGCTGGCCGACGCGATCGTCGATCTGGTGTCTTCGGGCGCCACGCTGCAGGCCAACCAGCTGGTGGAAGTGGAACGCATCGCCGAGATCTCGGCGCGGCTGGTCGTCAACCAGGCGGCGCTGAAGCTCAAGCGCGAACCGATGCGCCAGCTGATCGACGCTCTCGAAGCCGCGGTGGCGCAACGCCGATGAAGACGGCGCTGCGCCAACTGGACACGGCCGACGCCGGCTTCGAGGCGGAGTTCCAGCGCCTGCTGCACTGGTCGGCCGAGACCGACCTGCAGATCGAGCAGCGCGTCGCGCAGATCCTGGCCGACGTGCGCACGCGCGGCGATGCCGCGGTGCTGGAATACACCGCGCGCTTCGACGGCGTGCAGGCCGCGACGATGCAGGCGCTGGAACTCGGCCGCGACGAGCTGCGTGCCGCCTTCGATGCGCTGCCGGCGGCGCCACGCGACGCACTGGCCGCCGCGGCGGAGCGCGTGCGTGCGTTTCACGAACGCCAGCTCGACGCCACGTCGCGCAGCTGGCGCTACCGCGACGCCGACGGGACGCTGCTGGGCCAGAAGGTCACGCCGCTGGACCGGGTCGGCATCTACGTGCCTGGCGGCAAGGCGGCCTATCCGTCCAGCGTGCTGATGAACGCCATCCCCGCGCAGGTGGCGGGAGTCGATGAGATCGTCATGGTCGTGCCGACGCCGCGGGGTGTCAGGAACCCGCTGGTGCTGGCCGCCGCCTATGTGGGGGGTGCGCACCGGGTCTTCACCATCGGCGGCGCGCAGGCGATCGCCGCGCTGGCCTACGGCACCGCCACCATTCCCCGCGTCGACAAGATCACCGGCCCGGGCAACGCCTACGTGGCCAGCGCGAAGAAGCATGTGTTCGGCCAGGTCGGCATCGACATGATCGCCGGGCCCAGCGAGATCCTGGTGCTGGCCGACGGCAGCACGCCGCCCGACTGGGTGGCGATGGACCTGTTCAGCCAGGCCGAGCACGACGAGCTGGCGCAAAGCATCCTGCTGTGCCCCGACGCCGGCTACATCGATGCGGTGCGCGAGGCGATCGAACGGCTGCTGCCCGGCATGCCGCGGCATGAGGTGATCCGCGCGTCGCTGCAGGGCCGCGGTGCGCTGATCCTGACAAGCAGCATGGAAGAGGCCTGCGCGATCAGCAACCGCATCGCGCCGGAGCACCTGGAGATCAGCTCGCGCGAGCCGCAGCGCTGGGAGCCGCTGCTGAAACACGCCGGCGCGATCTTCCTCGGCGCCTACACCAGCGAGAGCCTGGGCGACTACTGCGCCGGGCCGAACCACGTGCTGCCGACCTCGGGCACCGCACGTTTTTCCTCGCCGCTGGGTGTGTACGACTTCGTCAAGCGCTCGAGCCTGATCGAGGTCAGCGAGGCCGGCGCGCAGGTGCTGGGGCCGATCGCCGCCGAGTTGGCCTATGGCGAAGGGTTGCAGGCCCACGCACGGGCGGCGCAGATGCGCCTGAAGATCTAAGCACGAAACTCGTGCTACACTTGTTTCGTGTTGCACGATTCTGGTGGTGCGGATGAAGAATCTGACGATCACCCTCGACGATCCCGATCTCGAATGGGCGCGGGTGGAAGCCGCGAAGCGCGGCACCAGCGTCTCGCGGCTGGTCGGTGGCTTCATTGCCGAGCTGCGTCGCCGCGACGACGCCTATGTGCGCGCCTATGAAGCCTGGAAGGCGGACACGCGCACCTGGTCCAGCGATGGTGCACCGTACCCGAGCCGGGAGCAGACCTACGAACGCGAGGCCCCGCGTTGAATGCCACCGTCTTCGTCGACGCCAACGTGCTGATCTACAGCGAGGACGCGCGCGACCCGGCCAAGCAGCAGGCCGCGCTGTGCTGGCTGGACACGCTGTGGCAACGTGGCTGTGGCCGCCTGAGCTCGCAAACGCTGGCGGAGTTCTATGTCAACGCCACGCGCAAGATCCGCCCCGGTCTGGCCCAGGGCGAGGCGCGTGCCAAGATCCGCCGCTTCGCTGCTTGGCAGCCCTGGCAGATCGACCACGCGACCATGGAATCGGCCTGGGCCGCCGAGAGCCGTTTCGGCCTGCACTTCTGGGACAGTCTGATCGTCGCCGCCGCCCAGCATCTGGGGTGCCGCTACCTGCTCAGCGAAGACCTGTCGCATGGCCAGCAATACGGCTCGGTGCAAGTGATCAGCCCGTTCCGCAGCGGCATCGAACTGCTGGACGCGCCATGAGGCCCGCGCCGCTCGCCGCCACGAGCCGCCAAGTCGCGGCATCGATGCAGGCACCTGCACGCACGGCCGAACCGGGGATCGAGCGATGAGCCGCTACTGGAGCGACGTGGTCCACCGCCTGACGCCCTACGTGCCGGGCGAACAGCCCAAGGTGGAAGGCCTGGTGAAGCTCAACACCAACGAATCTCCCTACGGACCCGGTGCTGCGGTGATGCGCGCCATTGCCGCGCAGACCGGCGACGATCTGCGCCTGTACCCCGACCCGCAGGCCACGGCGCTGCGCGCCGCGATCGCGCGCCACCACGGCCTGGTGCCGCAGCAGGTGTTCGTGGGCAACGGGTCCGACGAGGTGCTGGCGCACGCCTTCGCCGCGCTGCTGCGGCACCCGGCGCCGCTGCTGGTGCCGGACATCAGCTACAGCTTCTATCCGGTCTATGCGCGCCTGTACGGCGTGGCGGTGCGCGAGGTGCCGCTGGATGCGGACTTCCGGCTGCGCATCGACGATTTTCTTGCAGCCGGCGACAACGGTGGCATCCTCTTCGCGAACCCGAACGCGCCCACCGGGGTGGCGCTGCCGCTGGTCGAGATCGAGCGCCTGCTGCAGGCAAATACCGGATCGGTCGTGGTCGTCGACGAGGCTTACGTCGACTTCGGCGCCGAGTCGGCCGCGGCGCTGGTCGGCCGCTATCCGCAACTGCTGGTGGTGCACACGCTGTCGAAGTCGCGCTCGCTCGCCGGGCTGCGCGTGGGCTACGCGCTGGGGCATGCCGATCTGATCGAGGCACTCGTGCGCGTGAAGGACAGCTTCAATTCCTACCCGCTGGACCGGCTGGCGCAGGCCGGCGCGCAGGCAGCGATCGAGGACGCGGACGGGTTCGAGCAGACGCGCACGCGCGTCATCGCGACGCGCGAACGCATGTGCGAAGCCCTGCGTGCGCGCGGCTTCGAGGTGCTGCCCTCGGCGGCCAACTTCGTGTTCGCGCGCCGGCCCGGCAGCGACGGCGCGGCACTGGCTGCGGCCCTGCGCGAACGTCGGGTGCTGGTGCGCCACTTCCGCCAGCCCGAACGGATCGCGCCCTTCCTGCGCATCAGCGTGGGCACCGAGGCCCAGACCGACGCGTTGCTGGCGGCTCTGGACGCCGTGCTGGCCTGAGCTCGAGAGGCATCCGATGCGAACCGCTGACATCCGCCGCGACACCAAGGAAACGCAGATCCGCGTGCGTGTCGATCTGGACGGCACCGGGCAGGCGAAGCTCGGCACCGGTATCGGCTTCTTCGACCACATGCTCGACCAGATCGCGCGCCACGGGCTGATCGACCTGGAGATCGACGCCCAGGGCGACCTGCACATCGACGGCCACCACACGGTGGAGGATGTCGGCATCACGCTGGGCATGGCGGTGGCTGAAGCCGTCGGCGACAAGAAGGGCATCACGCGCTACGGTCACGCCTATGTGCCGCTGGACGAGGCGCTGTCGCGCGTGGTGATCGACTTCTCCGGCCGCCCCGGGCTGCACATGGACGTGGCTTTCAAGGCCGGCATGATCGGCGGCTTCGACACGCAGCTGGCCTTCGAGTTCTTCCAGGGCTTCGCCAACCATGCGCTGGTCACGCTGCACATCGACAACCTGAAGGGCGACAACGCACACCACCAGTGCGAGACGATCTTCAAGGCCTTCGCGCGCGCGCTGCGCATGGCGCTGACGCCCGACCCGCGATCGGCCGGCGTGATCCCGTCGACCAAGGGCAGCCTGTAGAAGGCACTCGATGGCGCGCACGGTGGCGGTGGTCGACTACGGCATGGGCAACCTGCGCTCGGTGTCGCAGGCGGTGCTGCACGTGGCGCAGGGCGGCGGCATCGAAGTGATCGTCACGCAGCGCCCCGAACAGGTGCGCGCGGCCGAACGCGTGGTGCTGCCCGGCCAGGGCGCGATGCGCGACTGCATGCGCGAGCTGCAGGACTCGGGCCTGAAGGAGGCCGTGCTCGAAGCCGCGGTGACCAAGCCACTGATGGGCGTGTGCGTCGGCATGCAGATGCTGCTCGACCACAGCGAGGAGCAGGACACGCCTGGCCTGGGCCTGATCGCGGGCCAGGTGCTGCGCTTTCGCCTCGACGGCCAGCGCCAGGCCGACGGCAGTCGCTACAAGGTGCCGCAGATGGGCTGGAACCGCGTGTACCAGCAGCCGCACGACGGCGAGAAGCATCCGCTGTGGCAAGGCGTGCCCGACGGCGCCTACTTCTACTTCGTGCACAGCTACCATGTGCAGCCGGCCGACCCGCGCCACACTGCGGGGCGTACCGAATACGGCGCCAGCTTTACCAGCGCCGTCGCCCGCGATAATATTTTTGCCACGCAGTTCCACCCGGAAAAGAGCGCAGAACACGGCCTTGCGCTGTACCGCAATTTCCTCGCCTGGAAGCCCTGAGCGCCGCTCGGGGGTCCGCCTCGCCCACCCGCCCCACCATGTTGCTGATACCGGCCATCGATCTCAAGGACGGCAAATGCGTTCGCCTGCAGCAAGGCGACATG
>DAORHX010000229.1:0-6140 GCA_035438245.1 Rubrivivax sp. | reverse complement strand
CTGAGGGTTCGGCCGCGCTGCAGCAGCTGGCCGGCACGGTGGACCTGCTGGTGCAGCAGCGCACCGAGTTGCGCGAGCAGATGGCCGCACGCGTGGCCGAGGCGGCGCGCCATATCGACCAGGAACGCCAGCGCCTGGCGGCACTGATGGCCGAGCTGACGCAGAGCGTGGTGGTCTGCAACCTGGACGGACGCATCCTGCTGTACAACCAGCGCGCGCGGGCGCAGTTCCGCGCGCTGTCGTCGGCGCCCGAGGTGGCTGCCGGTGCCGAGCTGATCGGCCTGGGCCGCTCGATCTACAGCGTGTTCGAGCGCCGGCTGGTCGCGCACGCGCTGGAGAACATCCAGCAGCGGCTGCAGCGCGGCGCCGCACACCCGACCGCGCAGTTCGTCACCACGACGCGCGCCGGCCAGCTGCTGCGCGCGATGATGACGCCGGTGCGTGCGGCCGACGACGCGTCCCAGGACCCCCAGGCGGCGCCGGACATCCATGGCTTCGTGCTGATGCTGGACAACATCACGCGCGAGTTCGAGCAGGACTCGGCGCGCGACGCGCTGCTGCACGGCTTCACCGAAGGCACGCGCGGCGCGCTGGCCAACCTGCAGGCCGCCGTCGAGATGCTGGAGATGACCGACCTGGACGCGGCGATGCGCGAACGCTTCCAGGCCGTCGTTCGCGACGAGGTGCAGGGCATGGGCCAGCGGGTGCAGGAACTGGCGGCGCGGGGCGCGCAGGACCTGAGCACGCGCTGGCCGCTGGAGGACATGCTCGGCGCCGACTTCGTCTCGGCCGCGGCGCGCCGGCTGGAAGCCTTGGGGCTGCGCGTCGGCGCGCACGAGGTCGATGCGACGCTGTGGTTGAAGGTCGACAGCTTCTCGCTGCTGCTGGCGCTGGCCAGCCTGGCGTCACGGCTGGTCGACCAGTACGAGATCAAGCTGGTCGAACTCAGGCTCGCGCCAGCGACGACCACGCAGCGCGCGCATCTGGACCTGCTGTGGAGCGGCCAGGCGATGAGCACCGAAACCGTCATCGGCTGGGAGACCGAGCCGATGCGCATCGGCGCCGAAAGCAGCGCGCTGTCGGTGCGCGACGTGGTGCAGCGCCACGGCGCGGAGTTCTGGTTCGAACGCGAGCGTGTGCGCCACGCGGCGTTCTTCCGCTTCCTGCTGCCGCTGGCCGGCGCGCAACCCGCGCTGGAGGCCGAGACCTTCGTGCGCAGCGAGAGCCGGCCCGAGTACTACGACTTCGACCTGTTCGCGCAGACCGAGTCGAGCCGCGCGCTCGACGAACGGCCGCTGGCCGAGCTGAGCTACACCGTGTTCGACACCGAGACCACGGGGCTGAACCCGTCGCAGGGCGACGAGATCATCCAGATCGGCGCGACGCGCATCGTCGCCGGCAAGCTGCGGCGCCAGGAATGCTTCGAGCAGCTGGTCGACCCGCAGCGCGACATTCCCGCGGCCGGCATCCCGATCCACGGCATCGAGCCGTCGATGGTGCAGGGCCAGCCGACCATCGAGCGCGTGCTGCCGGCGCTGCACGCCTTCGCGCAGGACACGGTGCTGGTCGGCCACAACGCCGCGTTCGACATGCGCTTCCTGCAGCTGAAGGAGCAAGCCACCGGCGTGCGCTTCGACCAGCCGGTGCTGGACACGCTGCTGTTGTCGGCGGTGGCGCAGCCGAACCAGGAGTCGCACGGGCTGGAAGCCATCGCCGAACGGCTGGGCGTGACGGTGATGGGCCGCCACACCGCGCTGGGCGACGCGATCGTCACCGCCGAGGTGTTCCTGAAGCTGATCCCGCTGCTGCAGGCGCAGGGCATCCACACGCTCGGGCAGGCGCGGGAAGCGGCGCAGAAGACGCTCTACGCGCGGCTGCAGTACTGAACCCCCGACGCAGGCCGGCGGCTCACGGCGCATGGCCGCCGAGATGCAAACAGCCTTCACCCCAGTGGAACGCAGGACACGGAGGCAGCACCGAGCAATGCCTGCGGAGGTTCACTCTGCGGACCTGTGCGTCCTTCGTTCCTCCGCGGTGAAGGTATCGGTCTTCGGCGGCTCTGCGCCGCGATTGCCGCGGCGGCGGCGCAGGGCCTGTCACCGAGCTGTCATGCGCCGGTCATCGCCGTTTCATCGTCGTCTTCGACAGTCCTCGGTTGGCACCACCGCGACGACACGAGGACCGCATGAACCGACGCCTGCACCCTGCCCATGACGACGACACCGACCTGAACACGTCGGGCAACCCGAGCTTCGAGAAGGTGCTCGATGCGCGACTGAGCCGCCGCAGCATCCTGCGCGGCGGTGTCGGCAGCGCGGCCACGGCGCTGCTCGGCGGCTGGAGCGTCGCGGCCTGCGGCGGCGACGACAGCGTGGATTCGACGATCATCGACAAGCTGTCCTTCGCCGCCGTGCCCAAGGGCCTGGCCGACACCGTCGTCGTGCCCGCAGGCTACACCGCCACGGTGCTGTACGCGCTGGGCGACCCGCTCGACGCGGCCACGCCGGCCTATCGCAACGATGGCAGCGACACCGGCTTCGAGCACCGCGCCGGCGACCACCACGACGGCATGGAGTACTTCGGCCTCGCCGCCGACGGCACGCGCCGCGATGCGAATTCCAGCGAGCGCGGCCTGCTGGTCATGAACCACGAGGCGCTGAGCGACCACTTCCTGCATGCCAACGGCGCCAGCGCACGGCCGCGGCCGGCCAGCGAGAGCGACAAAGAGATCCCGGCGCACGGCGTGTCGGTGGTCGAGGTGCGCAAGCGCAACGGCAGGTTCGCCTACGTGCAGGCCTCGGGCTTGAACCGCCGCATCACGCCGCTGACGCCGGTGCAGATCGGCGGCCCGCTGCGCGGCAACGCCCTGATGAAGACCAAGTACGACCCCAGCGGCAACACCACGCGCGGCACCATCAACAACTGCGGCACCGGCTGCACGCCGTGGGGCAGCTTCCTCACCGGCGAGGAGAACTGGGCCGGCTACTTCACGCGCGGCGCGGCCGACAACGCGGCGCGCGCCGACAAGAGCGTGGTCTCGCTCAACCGCTACGGCCGTGCGCAGGGCGCGGCCAGCCGCCACGGCTGGGAAAGCTCGGGCGCCGACGACAAGTACGCGCGCTGGAACGTCAGCCGCAGCGGCGCCTCGGCCGACGGCAGCGACGACTACCGCAACGAGCTCAACGGCCAGGGCTACATCACCGAGATCGACCCCTACGACGCCGGCGCGCCGGTGAAGAAGCGCAGCGCGCTGGGCCGCTTCGCGCACGAGAGCGCGGCCTTCGGCAAGCGCGTCGCAGGCCAGCCGCTGGCGGTGTACATGGGCGACGATTCACGCGGCGAGTACATCTACAAGTTCGTCTCGGCAGCCCCCTGGTCCGAGGCCGACGCCAACCCCGCCGACCGCATCGCCACCGGCGACAAGTACCTGGACAGCGGCAAGCTGTACGTCGCCAGGTTCAACGCCGACGGCAGCGGCAACTGGGTGGAACTGAGCCTGGCCAACCCGCTGGTCGCCGCCTATGCGGGCTATGCCTTCGCCGACGCCGCCGACGTGGTGGTGAACGCGCGGCTGGCCGCCGACGCGGTGGGCGCGACCAAGATGGACCGCCCCGAATGGTGCGCGGTGCATCCGGGCAGCGGCGAGATCTACTACACGCTGACCAACAACAGCAACCGCAAGCTCGAACCCAGCGCCGCGCAGCAGGGGCTGGACGCCGCCAACCCGCGCTCCTACCGCGACGCCTACGGCGGCGGCGCGCCCGGCTCGGCGGGCAACATCAACGGCCACATCATCCGCATCGCCGAGGCCGGCGGCGCCGCCGGCGCCACCACCTTCAGCTGGGACGTGTACCTGTTCGGCGCGCAGTCCGACGCCTCGACCACGCAGGTCAACCTGTCGGGGCTGACGGCGGACCAGGACTTCTCCAGCCCCGACGGCCTGTGGTTCAGCGGTGCCACGCAGCTGTGCTGGATCCAGACCGACGACGGCGCCTACACCGACGCCAGCAACTGCATGATGCTGGCAGGCGTGCCGGGCCGGGTGGGCGACGGCGTGAAGACGACGCTGAACTACACCAAGGCCGACGGCAGCAGCGTGGCCATCGACACCTACGTCGGCAAGCAGCCGCTGGCCGACACGCTGCGCCGCTTCCTGGTCGGCCCGGTGGACTGCGAGCTGACCGGCTGCGCCGAGACGCCGGACGGCAGGACGCTGTTCGTCAACGTGCAGCACCCCGGCGAATCGATCACGGCGGCCGACGTCGCCAACCCGGCCGCCTACCTGAGCCACTGGCCGGGCAATGCCGGCTACGGCGCCGGCGGCGCCACGGCACGGCCGCGTTCGGCGACCATCGCCATCACCAAGGACGACGGCGGGCTCATCGGCCGCTGAAGCGCCGCGGGCGACGGCGAAACCCGGCCAGCGCCCGCGGCCCGCCGCGCAGCCTCAGAACGGCAGGCCGACGTAGTTCTCGGCCAGCGAGCGCTGCGCCGCCTCCGACGAGAACAGGTACTCCAGTTCGGTCTGCTGCAGCTTCTGGTCGTATTCGATGCTGTCGGGGAAGGTGTGCAGCATCGTCGTCATCCACCACGAGAAGCGCTGCGCCTTCCACACGCGGGCCAGCGCCTTGGCCGAATAGCCGTCCAGAGCGCTGTCGTCGCCCTGCTGGTAGTGCGCGAGCAGCGCGTGGTACAGGTAGTAGATGTCGGAGGCGGCGCTGTTCAGCCCGCGCGCGCCGGTCGGCGGCACGATGTGCGCGGCGTCGCCGGCGAGGAACAGGTTGCCGTAGCGCATCGGCTCGGCGACGAAGCTGCGCAGCGGCGCGATGCTCTTCTCGATCGACGGCCCGGTGACCAGCTTGCCCGCCACCTCGGCCGGCAGCCGGCGCTTCAGCTCCGTCCAGAAGGCGTCGTCGCTCCAGTCCTCGACCGAATCGCTCAGCGGCACCTGGATGTAGTAGCGGCTGAGCACCTGCGAGCGCAGCGAACACAGCGCGAAGCCGCGCTCGTGGCGCGCATACACCAGCTCCGGCGACACCGGCTTGGTGCGCGACAGCACGCCCAGCCAGCCGAAGGGGTAGACCTTCTCGTATTCCTTGAGCACGTTCTTCGGGATCGACTTGCGGCTCACGCCGTGGAAGCCGTCGGCGCCGATCACGTAGTCGCAGTCGATGCGCACGATCTCGTCGCCCTTGCGATAGGTGACGTAGGGTTTGTCGCTCTTCAGGTCGTGCGGCTGCACGTCCTCGGCGTTGTGGATGACCGCGCCCTGCATGCGGTCGCGCGCCTCGTACAGGTCGCGGGTGATTTCGGTCTGGCCGTAGACCACCACCGAGCTGCCGCCGGAGTACTTGTGCAGGTCCACGCGCTTGAGTGCGCCGTGGTCGGCGATGAAGAAGCCGTCGTGGATCTCGCCCTCGCGGTCCATGCGCTCGCCGCACTGCGCCTCGCGCATCAGCGCCGCGAAGCCGTGTTCCAGCACGCCGGCGCGGATGCGGCCGAGCACGTATTCGCGGCTCTGGCGCTCGAGCACGATGGTGTCGATGCCCTTCAGATGCAGCAGCTGCGACAGCATCAGTCCCGACGGACCGCCGCCGATGATGCAAACCTGGGTCTTCATGAACGTCTCCGGGTGGTGTGTTGCGACAGGCCGCATCTTCGGCCGCAGCGGCCGCCGGCGGAATGGCTGCATCCTTCGACCACTTGTACATTTCGAACATGCGCAGCACGGCGATACGCAGCTACGGCCTGTTCGGCGAGACGGCGAACCTGCCCGATCCGCTGCACATCGAGGCCATCGCCACGCGCTCGGCGCTGCACGACTGGGAGCTGGCGCCGCACCGCCACGTCAGGCTGCACCAGCTGCTGCTGCTGTACCGCGGCAGCGGCACGCTGCACCTGGAGGGCAGCGTGCTGCCGCTGGCCTCGATGTCGCTGGTCAACGTGCCGCCCGGCGCGGTGCATGCCTTCGCCTTCGAGCGCGGCACGCAGGGCTGGGTGGCGACCCTGGCCGACGACCTGGTCGAGCAGCTGCTGGGCCCTGCCGCCGACGAACGCCGGCTGCTTGCGCAAGGCGGCGTGCTCGCGGCCGACATGAACCTGGCGACGCTGATGGCGCAGATCGCCGCCGAATTCGACGG
>DAORHX010000228.1:0-6160 GCA_035438245.1 Rubrivivax sp. | reverse complement strand
GCCCACCGACATGGTGGTCACGCTCAGCCACACCGGCTACATCAAGAGCCAGCCGTTGACCGAGTACCGTGCACAGAAGCGCGGCGGCCGCGGCAAGCAGGCGGCCACCACCAAGGAAGACGACTGGATCGACCAGCTGTTCATCGCCAACACGCACGACTGGATCCTGTGCTTCAGCGACCGCGGGCGTGTCTACTGGCTCAAGGTCTGGGAAGCGCCGCAGGGCGGGCGCGCCAGCCGCGGCAAGCCGATCGTCAACATGTTCCCGCTGCAGCCAGGCGAGAAGATCACCGTCGTGCTGCCGCTGACCGGCGAATTCCGCAGCTTCCCCGCCGACCACTACGTGTTCATGTCCACCGCGCTGGGCACGGTGAAGAAGACCTCGCTCGACGAGTTCAGCAACCCGCGCAAGGCCGGCATCATCGCCGTCGACCTGGACGATGGCGACTACCTGATCGGCGCCGCGCTCACCGACGGCCACCACGACGTGATGCTGTTCAGCGACGGCGGCAAGGCGGTGCGCTTCGACGAGGACGACGTGCGCCCGATGGGCCGCAACGCCCGCGGCGTGCGCGGCATGGCGCTGGAGCCGGGGCAGAACGTGATCGCGATGCTGGTCGCCGAGGACGAAACCCAGAGCGTGCTCACCGCCACCGAGAACGGCTACGGCAAGCGCACGTCGATCGTCGAATACACGCGCCACGGCCGCGGCACGAAGGGCATGATCGCGATCCAGCAGAGCGAGCGCAACGGCCGTGTCGTCGCCGCCACGCTGGTGCGAGCGCACGACGAGATCATGCTCATCACCGACACCGGCGTGCTGGTGCGCACGCGCGTCGCCGAGATCCGCGAGCTGGGCCGTGCGACGCAGGGCGTGACGCTGATCGGCCTGGACGACGGCGCGAAGCTGTCGGGCCTGCAGCGCATCGTCGAGAACGACGCCAACGGCGACCCCGAAACCGATGCCGGCGCCGCCGGCGAGGAGAACGACTCTTGAAACTCAACCCCTTGTTGGCCGCGCTGCTGCTCGGCGCCTGCGTCGCTGCCCACGCGCAGTCCACCGCGTCGCCGGCGAAGAAGGAGCTGGTGCAGAAGCTGCTCGCGCTGCAGCAGCCGGGCATCGAGGTGGCCGCGCGCGGCATCGTCGAGCGGCCTGCCGCGGTCATGCTGCAGGAGGCGGGGCGCGTGCTGCAGACGCAGATTCCTGCGGACAAGCGCGAACCCATCGGCAAGACCATCGAGGCCGACGCCAAGAAGTACGTCGAGGAGACCTACCCGCCGGTGCGCGAGCGCGCGCTGAAGCTGGCGCCGACGACGCTGGGCCCGGCACTGGAAGAGAAGTTCACCGAAGACGAACTGAAGCAGCTGATCGCCTGGTTCGAATCGCCGGTGAACAAGAAATTCCAGCAGGCCAGCGGCGAGATGCAGAGCGCGTTCATGCAGAAGCTCGTGGCCGAGGCGCGGCCGGTGATCGAGCCGAAGCTGCAGTCGCTCGAGCAGAAGGTGCGTGCGGCCTTGGGTGCGCCGACAGCCCCGGCGGCGGACGCATCGGCGCCGAAGCCTGCCGCGCGGCCGCCGGCCAAGGCGGCGAGCAAGTAGATGGGCGCCTCGGCCGATGGCGACGATGCCGCGCTGCGGGCGCTGCGCACGCGCATCGACGGCGTCGACCGCGAGCTGCTCGCGCTGCTGAACCGGCGCGCCGCGCTGGCGCAGGAGGTCGGTGAGCTGAAGAAGCTCACCGGCGGCGTCGTGTTCCGTCCGGAACGCGAAGCACAGGTGATCGACGGGCTGAAGGCGGGCAACGCCGGTCCGCTGCTGTCGGACAGCGTGGCGCCGATCTGGCGCGAGATCATGTCCGCCTGCCGCGCACTGGAACGCCGCAGCCGCGTCGCCTACCTGGGGCCGGCAGGCACCTTCAGCGAGGAAGCGGCTCTCGGCTACTTCGGCTCGTCGATCGAGCGTGTGCCCTGCACCAGCATCGACGAGGTGTTCCGCAGCACCAGTGCCGGCGCCGCCGACTTCGGCGTCGTGCCGGTGGAGAACTCGACCGAGGGCGTGGTCGCGCGCTCGCTCGACCTGTTCCTGCACACGCCGCTGATCATCATCGGCGAGACCAGCCTGTTCGTGCGCCACAACCTGCTGCGGCGCGAGCCGTCGCTGGCGGGCATCGGCGCGGTGCTCGCGCATCCGCAGGCGCTGGCGCAATGCAATGCGTGGCTCGCCCTGCATCTGCCGCAGGCCGAGCGCCGCCCGGCGCTGAGCAATGCCGAAGGCGCGCGGCTGGCGGCGCTGGATGCGTCGCTGGCGGCCATCGCCAGCACGCGTGCCGGCAGCGAATACGGCCTGCACGTGGTCGCGCCGGCGATCCAGGACGACGCGCACAACCGCACGCGCTTCGCCGTCGTCGCCGACGCGCGCACGCACCCGGCGCCCAAGCCCAGCGGCCACGACTGCACCAGCCTGGTGGTGTCGGTGGCCAACCGGCCGGGGGCGGTGCACGACATGCTGGTACCGCTGAAGACGCACGGCGTGTCGATGACCCGCTTCGAGTCGCGCCCCGCGCGGTCGGGTCAGTGGGAGTACTACTTCTTCGTCGACCTCGAAGGCCACCCGGACCAGCCGCATGTCGCCGCGGCGCTGCACGGGCTGCGCGCGGTGTGTGCGTTCTTCAAGGTGCTGGGCACCTATCCGGTCGACGTGAAATGACCCTTCCCCGCAGCGCCTTCGGCGCTTCCCCGCAAGGGGGCGCGGCCAGCGGCCCGGCGAAGCCGGTGCCGCGGCAGCCACTCGACCGCAGGTTGCCACGCTGAACATGTTCAACCAGCTCGGTGTCATCGGCTGCGGCCTGATGGGCGGCTCCTTCGCGCTGGCGCTCAAGCGCGGCGGGCTGGTCAAGCAGGTCGTCGGCTACAGCAAGTCGCCGTCGACGACCGAACGCGCGCTGCGGCTGGGCGTGATCGACGTCGTCGCCGATTCGGCGCTGCAGGCGGTGGCCGGCTCCGACATCGTGCTGCTGGCCGTGCCGGTGGCCGCCACCGAAACCACGCTGAAGGCGATCCGCCACCTGGTCGAACCGGGCGTGCTGGTGATGGACGTCGGCAGCACCAAGCGCGACGTCGTCGACGCCGCGCGGCGTGCGCTGCGCGAGCGCATCGCCAGCTTCGTGCCGGCGCACCCGATCGCCGGCAAGGAAGGCTCGGGCATCCAGCACGCCGACGCCGGGCTCTATGCGGGCCGGCAGGTGATCCTGACGCCGCTGGCGCAGACCGCGCCCGAGCTGGTGCAGAAGGCCACCGACGTCTGGTCGGCGATCGGCGCGCAGGTGCTGAAGATGACGGCCGACAACCACGACGGCGCGTTCGCGGCGGTCAGCCACCTGCCGCATCTGCTGGCCTTCGCGTACTTCGGCGGCGTGCTCGGCCAGCCGGCCGGACGCGACCTGCTGACGCTGGCCGGCCCGGGCTTTCGCGACTTCACGCGCATCGCCGCCAGCGACCCGACGATGTGGCGCGACATCCTGCTCGCCAACCGCGAGGAGGTGCTGAAGCAGTCGCAGCGCTTCCGCCAGGCGCTCGACGCGCTCGAGCAGGTGATGCTCGCCGGCAACGGCGCGGCGCTGCAGGAACTGCTGCGTGTGTCCAGCGAAGGCCGGCGGCAGTGGCAGATGGGCGCACCCAGGGTGCCGCCGGCGCGCTAGCCGTCGATCGCCCGCGCGATGTACGACATCCCGTTCCTCGACCTGCCGCCGTTGCGCGGCGCCTCGGGCACCGTTCGCCTGCCGGGCTCGAAGAGCATCTCCAACCGCGTGCTGCTGCTCGCCGCGCTGGCCGAAGGCCGCACGCTGGTACACGAGCCGCTGCAGTCCGACGACACGCGTGTCATGCTCGACGCCTTGCGCGCACTCGGCTGCACGGTGCAGCCGGGCGAGCGCGGCGCGTTGCGCATCGACGGCCTGGGTGGCCGCTTGCGCGTGCACGAAGCAACGCTGTTCCTCGGCAATGCCGGCACCGCGATGCGGCCGCTGACCGCCGTGCTCGCGTTGCTGGCGGCCACGCAGGGCGGCCGCTTCACGCTGTCGGGCGTGCCACGCATGCACGAGCGGCCGATCGGTGACCTGGTCGATGCGCTGCGCGGCCTGGGCTGCGACATCGTCGATCTGGGGACCGCCGGCTACCCGCCGCTGCGCGTGCAGGGCCAGGCGGCGGGCCGCTTGCGGACGACGGCAGCGATCCGCGTGCGCGGCGACGTCTCCAGCCAGTTCCTCAGCGCGCTGCTGCTGGCACTGCCGCTGGTCAGCGATGCGCAGGAGCTGGTCGTCGAGGTGGACGGCGAGCTGATCTCCAAGCCCTATGTCGACATCACGCTGCAGCTGCTGGCACGCTTCGGCATCGACATCGTGCACGCGCAGTGGCAGCGCTTCGTCATCTCGCGCGGCAGCCGCTACCGCTCGCCCGGCGAGATCCATGTCGAGGGCGACGCCTCGTCGGCCTCGTACTTCGTCGCGCTCGGCGCGATCGCCGCCCACGGCGGCGCGCCGCTGCGCATCGAAGGTGTCGGCAGCGGCTCGATCCAGGGCGACATCCGCTTCGTCGAGGCGGCGCAGGCAATGGGCGCGCAGGTCAAGGCCGGCCCGGGCTGGCTGCAGGTGGCGCGCGGCGCCTGGCCGCTGCGTGCGCTGCAGCTCGACTGCAACCACATCCCCGACGCGGCGATGACGCTGGCGGTGATGGCGCTCTATGCCGACGGGCCGACGCTCCTCACGAACATCGCCAGCTGGCGCGTCAAGGAGACCGACCGCATCGCCGCCATGGCGGCGGAGCTGCGCAAGCTCGGCGCCGGCGTCACCACCGGCGACGACTTCATCGAGGTGCAGCCGCCGCGCGCGTGGCAGCCCGCCGCGATCCACACCTACGACGACCACCGCATGGCGATGTGCCTGTCGCTGGCCGCCTTCAACGCGCTGGCCGCGCACGCCGACGACGACGGTCCCGGGGTGCCGGTGCGCATCCTCGACCCACGCTGTGTCGCCAAGACCTTTCCCGACTATTTCGAAGCGCTGTTCGGCGTCGTCAGCACCGAGGCGCAGGACGTGCCGGTGATCACCGTCGACGGCCCCACCGCCTCGGGCAAGGGCACGCTGGCGGCGGCCCTGGCCGCACGGCTGGGCTACCACACGCTGGATTCCGGCTCGCTGTACCGCACCGCCGCACTGGCCGCGCTGCAGGACGGCGTCGCGGCCGACGACACGCCGGCGCTGGCGCGGCTGGCCACGCGGCTCGACCTGCGCTTCGACGGCCCGACGGTGGTCCTGCGCGGCCGCGCGGTCAGCGACGAGCTGCGCCGCGAGGAGGTCGGCAGCATGGCCTCGCGCATCGCCGCGCTGCCCGCCGTGCGCGAGGCGCTGCATGGCCTGCAGCTGGCCTTTCGGCGCGCGCCGGGGCTGGTCGCCGATGGGCGCGACATGGGCACGGTGGTCTTTCCCGATGCGACGCTGAAGGTGTTTCTCACCGCGAGCGCCGCACAGCGTGCCGAGCGCCGGCATAAGCAGTTGATTTCAAAGGGAATTCAGGCTAAGATCGAAGACCTTCGCGCAGACCTCGAGGCGCGTGATGCACGGGACAAGTCCCGCAGCGTCGCGCCATTGAAGCCGGCCGAGGATGCGCTGTCGCTCGACAACTCGGCGCTGAGCATCGATCAATCGGTCGATGTCGTGCTGGGCTGGTGGGCGCAACGCAGGCCTTTCACCCGAAACTGAAGGCTTCGGGCGCAGGCCCAAGAGCGCATCACCCTTCCCCGCCGTGACCGTCAGGTCCACACGAGGGTGATGCAAGGTTCAACCCCAACCCCGTCGGCAATCGGGCCGACCCCAGGAAACACCAACATGCAAACCCAGACCGCCGCGCCCGCCGGCATGGAATCCTTTGCCGCCCTGTTCGAGGAATCGCTGAAGAGCAGCGACATGCGCGTCGGCGAAGTCATCTCCGCCGAGGTCGTGCGCATCGAACACAGCCACGTCGTCGTCAACGCCGGGCTGAAGAGCGAGTCCTACGTCCCGATCGACGAATTCAAGAACGACCAGGGCGAAGTCGAAGTCCAGGTCGGCGACTTCGTCTCGGTGGCCATCGACGCCGTCGAGAACGGCTACGGCGACACCATCCTG
>DAORHX010000227.1:0-6162 GCA_035438245.1 Rubrivivax sp. | reverse complement strand
AAGGAAACCGGCCAGATCCTGCTGGTCGATTACTCCGACATCAAGAACCTGAAGAGCATCGCGATCGAGTCCGCCAAGTTCCTGCACGATGGCGGCTGGGACATGTCGAAGCGCTACTTCATGGTCGCCGCCAACGCGTCCAACAAGGTCGCCGCGGTCGACACCAAGGAAGGCAAGCTGGCTGCGCTGGTCGATACCGCCAAGATCCCGCACCCGGGGCGTGGCGCCAACTTCGTCCATCCGAAGTTCGGTCCGGTGTGGTCGACGGGTCACCTCGGCGATGCCGTGGTCTCGCTGATCTCGACCGCTTCCGACGATCCCAAGTTCGCCAAGTACAAGGAGCACAACTGGAAGGTCGTCGAGCAGCTGAAGATGCCGGGCGCCGGCAACCTGTTCGTCAAGACGCACCCGAAGTCCAAGCACTTCTGGGCCGATGCGCCGATGAACCCGGAGCGTGAAGTGGCCGAGTCGGTGTACGTGTTCGACATGAACGACCTGTCGAAGGCGCCGGTCGCGCTCAACGTCGCCAAGGACTCGGGCCTGCCCGAGAGCAAGGCCATCCGCCGCGCCGTGCAGCCGGAGTACAACGAGGCGGGCGACGAAGTGTGGATCTCGCTGTGGGGCGGCAAGACCGACCAGTCCGCGATCGTGATCTACGACGACAAGACGCTGAAGGTCAAGAAGGTGATCACCGACCCGGCCATCGTCACGCCGACCGGCAAGTTCAACGTGTACAACACGATGCACGACGTCTATTGCGCATCGGCGGCGGCGCTGCAAGCCGTGGCAGACCAGGCCGAGGCCGAGGTGCAGGCCGCGCTGGCCGCCGCCGAGGCCGCGCCGTGGCCCGAAGCCGCGGCCGCCTACAGCGACGTGCAGACCACGGGAGCCGGCACATGGCGATGACGAGGGCGCTGATGACCTACGCCGAAGCCGCAGCGCTGGCGCTGACGCAGGCGATGGAGGCCGACCCCAAGGTGATCGTGCTCGGCGAGGACGTCGGCCGCGGCGGCATCTTCGGCCAGTACAAGGGGCTGCAGCAGCGCTTCGGCGCGCAGCGCGTGATCGACACGCCGATCAGCGAGGCGGCGATCCTGGGCGCCGGCGTCGGCATGGCGCTGGCCGGCTTGAAGCCGGTGGTCGAGATGCGCGTCGTCGACTTCGCGCTGTGCGCGATGGACGAGATCGCCAACCAGGCTGCGAAGAACCGCTACATGTTCGGCGGCCAGGGCCGCGTGCCGATGGTCGTGCGCATGCCGATCGGCATCTGGGACGCGTCGGCGGCGCAGCATTCGCAGTCGCTGGAAAGCTGGTTCGCACACCTGCCGGGCCTGGTCGTGGTCTGCCCGGCCACGCCGCAGGACAACCACGCGCTGCTGCGCGCCGCGCTCGACAGCGGCGACCCGGTGGTGTTCATGGAACACAAGACGCTGTGGGGCCTGAGCGGCGAGGTCGATGACTCACGCCCCGCCGCACTCGGCCGCGCCGCGACCTGGCGCAGCGGCAAGGACCTGACGATCGTCAGCTGGAGCCGCCAGCTGCAGGCCTGCGCCGAAGCCTGCGCGCGGCTGGCGCGCGAGGGCGTCGAGGCCGAGCTGATCGACCTGCGCACCATCTGGCCCTGGGACCGCGACACCGTGCTGGCCTCGTGTGCACGCACCGGCCACCTGCTGGTAGTGCACGAGGCGGTGCAGGTGGCCGGCTTCGGCGCGGAGATCGCAGCCACCGCCGCCGAGACCGTGGGTTGCAAGGTGAAGCGCCTGGGCGCGCCGCGCATCCCGGTCGGCTATGCGCCGCTGCTGGAAGCGCAGGCGCGCGTCAACGTGGCCGACATCGTCGCGGCAGCGAAGGCGCTGCGCGACGGCTGATCAGCGCTCGCCCTGCAGCAGCGCCAGCAGCCCGGCTTCGTCGAGCACCGGCACACCCAGCTCGCGCGCCTTGTCGAGCTTGGAGCCAGCTTCCTCGCCGGCCACCACGTAGGCGGTCTTCTTCGACACCGAGCCCGCCACCTTGGCGCCGGCGGCCTCGAGCCTGTCCTTGGCGGCGTCGCGCGTCAGCGTCGGCAGCGTGCCGGTCAGCACCACCGTGAGCCCGGCCAGCGGCTTCGGCGCGGCCGCTGCCGCCCCCTCGTGCTCGGCCCATCTGATGCCGGCCGCCCGCAGCTGTTCGGCGACCTCGCGGTTGTGCGGCTGGTCGAAGAAGGTGCGGATGCTCCTGGCCACCACCGGACCGACATCGTTGACCTCGAGCAGTTGCAACTCGCTGGCATCCATCACGCGGTCGAGCGAGCCGAAATGCGCCGCCAGGTCCTTGGCCGTGGCCTCGCCCACATGGCGGATGCCCAGCGCGTAGAGGAAGCGCGCCAGCGTCGTCTGCTTGCTGGCATCGAGCGCCGCCACCAGGTTGGCGGCGCTCTTGTCGGCCATGCGTTCCAGCGCCGCGAGCTTGGCCACGCCCAGCTTGTACAGCTCGGGCAGCGTGCGCACGATGCCGCTGTCGACGAGTTGATCGACCAGCTTGTCGCCCAAGCCCTCGATGTCCAGCGCGCGCCGGCCGGCGAAGTGCAGCAGCGCCTGCTTGCGCTGCGCGGCGCAGAACAGCCCGCCGCTGCAGCGGTGGTCGATGCCGCCCTTCTCGCGCTGCACCGCGCTGCCGCACACCGGGCATTGCCGGGGCATGCGGAAGTTGGGCACGTAGGCCGGCCTGGGCTCGACGATGCGGCCGACGATCTCGGGGATCACGTCGCCGGCACGGCGCACGATCACCGCGTCGCCGACGCGCACGCCCTTGCGCCGCAGCTCGAACAGGTTGTGCAGCGTGGCGTTGCTGACCGTGGTGCCGCCGACGAACACCGGCTGCAGCTTGGCCACCGGCGTCAGCTTGCCGGTGCGGCCGACCTGGACATCGATGCCGTTGAGCCGGGTCACCTGCTCCTGCGCCGGGTACTTGTGCGCCACCGCCCAGCGCGGCTCGCGCGTGACGAAGCCCAGGCGCTGTTGCAGCGCGATCGAGTTCACCTTGTAGACGACGCCGTCGATGTCGAAGGGCAGCACATCGCGCCGCGCGGCGATCTCGGCGTGAAAGGCCACCAGCCCGTCGGCGCCCTGCACCACGCGCCGGTCGGCGCTGACCGGAACGCCGAACGCGGCGATCGCGTCGAGCGTCGCGCTGTGCGTGGCCGGCTGCGCCCAGCCGCGGGTCTCGCCCAGGCCGTAGGCGAAGAAGCTCAGCCGCTTGTCGGCCATGGCGGCCGGGTCGAGCTGGCGGATCGCGCCGGCGGCGGTGTTGCGCGGGTTGATGAAGGTCTTGCCGCCCTTGTCGCGCTGGCGCGCGTTCAGCCGCTCGAAGTCGTCGCGGCGCATGTAGGCCTCGCCGCGGATCTCGATCAGCGGCGGCAGCTCCTCGGGTCGGCCGTGCAGCCGCAGCGGCACCTGGCCGATCGTGCGCACGTTGTGCGTCACGTCCTCGCCGGTCTCGCCGTCGCCACGCGTCGTCGCCTGCACCAGCACGCCGTCCTCGTAGCGCAGGTTGATGGCCAGGCCGTCGAACTTCAGCTCGGCGTTGTAGTCGACCGCCGGCGCATCGGCCGGCAGCCCCAGCTCGCGGCGCACGCGGGCGTCGAAGGCGCGCGCGCCTTCGGCCGTGGTGTCGGTCTCGGTGCGGATCGACAGCATCGGCAACGCATGGCGCACGGCGGTCAGACCGGCCAGCACCGCGCCGCCGACACGCTGCGTCGGCGAATCGGGCGTGCGCAGCTCGGGGTGCGCGGCCTCGAACGCCTGCAGTTCCTGGAACAGCCGGTCGTATTCGGCGTCGGGGATCTGCGGCGCGTCCAGCACGTAGTACTGGTGCGCATGGTGCTGCAGCATGGCGCGCAATTCGGCGGCGCGTTCCTGGGGTGTGCTCATCGGGCGCAAGCATGCCATGCGGCCGGCAGCGCACAATCGCCGGCACCATGAGCGAATCCTTCGACCTGGTGGTGATCGGCGCCGGCTCCGGCGGCGTCGCCGCCTCGCGGCGCGCCGCGGCGCACGGCGCGAGAGTGGCGATCGTCGAGGCCGGCCGCGTCGGCGGCACCTGCGTCATCCGCGGCTGCGTGCCGAAGAAGCTGCTGATGTATGCGGGCGCCTATGGCGACGCCATGCGCGAAGCCGCAGGCTACGGCTGGACGGTGGGCGATACGCGCTTCGAGATGGCGCGCTGGGCGGCTGCCAAGGCGGCCGAGACGCGGCGCCTGGAGCATGTGTACCGCCAGCTGCTGGCCGGGTCGAAGGTGGAGCTGGTCGAAGGCCGCGCCGTCATCGATGGCCCGCGGCGCGTGCGCGTCGGCGAGCGGGTGCTCGATGCAAAACACATCCTCGTCGCCACCGGCGCCGCGCCGGTGCGCGACAGCATCCCCGGCATCGAAGGCTGTCCGACCAGCGACGACCTGCTCGATCTGCAGACGCTGCCGCCGAAGGCGGCGATCATCGGCGGCGGCTTCATCGCGCTGGAGTTCGCCAGCATGCTGGCGCGCCTGGGCGTGGCGGTGAGCCTGTTCTACCGTGCCGGCCTGCCGCTGCGCGGCTTCGACGAGGACCTGCGCACGCGCGCCGCGGCCGCGCTGCAGTCCGCGGGCGTGGAGTTGCACCCCGGCGTGACGACGCACGAGGTGCAGCGCGCCGGCAGCGACTGGCTGCTGATCTCCGCCGACGAGCGCATGCGCGAGTACCCGTTCGTGCTCAACGCCACCGGCCGCCGCCCCAACAGCGCCGGGCTGGGACTGGAGAACCTGGGCATCCGGCTCGATGCGGCCGGCGCCGTGCCGGTGGACGCGCGGCTGCACACCACGGCCGACGGTGTGTACGCCATCGGCGACGTCACCAACAAGTGGAACCTGACGCCGGTGGCCATCGCCGAGGGGCGCGCGCTGGCCGACTCGCTGTTCGGCCCGGCGCCGCGCGAGGTCGACCTGAGCCTGGTCACGGCCGCGGTGTTCACGCTGCCGCCGCTGGCCACGATCGGGCCGACCGAGGCCGATCTGCTGGCCGCCGGCCGCAAGCTCAAGGTCTTCGAGGCCGACTTCCGGCCGATGCGCCAGGCCTTCATCGACGGTGCCGAGCGCTGCTACATGAAGCTGCTGGTCGATGCGCAGACCGACCAGGTGCTGGCGGTGCACATGCTGGGCGCCGATGCGCCCGAGATCGTGCAGAGCCTGGCGGTGGCGCTCAGCGCCGGCGCCACGAAGGCGCATTTCGACCGCACGATCGCCGTGCACCCGACGGCCGCCGAGGAATTCGTGCTGATGCGCGAGCCGTCGCGGCTCGCCGGCTGAGCTTCAGCCGGCGAACAGGCGCCGCGCCGCCGGCGAGCCGGCCGCCAGGTCGTTCGCCTCGAGCGCGCTGTACAGCTGCGTCAGGTCCTTGCCGATGGCATCGAAGGCCTGCAGCGTGATCGGCCGGCCGGCGTCGTCCAGCAAGTCGGCGTCCATGTCCTCGGCCAGCGCATGTGCCACCTTGTGCCAGGTGGGGAAAGGATCGGCGGCCGCCGGCGTCTGCGGCACGTCCAGGCTCAGGATGACCTCGCGCAGTGCCGACGCCTGCGGGTCGTCGGCCAACGCCGCCTGGGCGTCGAACTCCAGCACCAGGACGGGGGGTGCGCCTTCGTCGGCCGACGGCAGCACCAGCCGGCCGGCCACCGCGCCGGGCACCAGGCCTTGCTTGGCAGCGCACTGCTGCACGTAGCCCACCGACCAGGCCACCGAGCGCGCCACCAGCCGCACCGCCAGTTGCGCGTCGAGCGGGCCGGCGGCGGCGTCGAGCTCGCGCGCCCGCGCCACGACGTCCAGCATGTCGGGGAAGTCAGGCATCGCGCCGACGCCTTCGGCAAAGGCCTGCAGCTTGTGCACGAACTCGGAGTATTCGATCTCGTTCAGCGCGCCGCTGCGGTTGGCCAGCTGCACCCCCGCCTGCAGCTCGCCATAGCGCTGGCCCGGTGCCGGCTGCTCCCACTCGCCGCTGTCGGCGTTCAGCCCTTCGATGTGGAACGGCTTGGTGCCGGCGCGCCGCGTCGCCGGCCAGTGCGCGAGGATCAGCTCGCCGCTGACCGGCGCTTCCAGCGTCAGCGGCACGATCGCGTCGACCAGCGCATCCAGCCGCGGCGCGCCGCGTGGCGCCGCGACAC
>DAORHX010000226.1:0-6189 GCA_035438245.1 Rubrivivax sp. | reverse complement strand
GTACTGCGGCGGCGACCCGATGCGCTTGCGATTCAACCCGCGGCCGCCAGCAACGGGGTGAACAAGGGCTCGGCCCGGCCGCGCGGGCGGTAGGCCGACACGCGCTGCGCGATTTGCGCGATGTGCTCGGGCGTGGTGCCGCAGCAGCCGCCGGCGATGTTGAGGAAGCCCGCCTGCGCGAAGCCTTCCATCAGGCCGCCCGTGACCTCGGGCGTCTCGTCGAAGCCGGTCTCGCTCATCGGGTTGGGCAGGCCGGCGTTGGGGTAGCAGCTGATGTAGGTGTCGTCGGCCAGCTTCGACAGCTCCTCGATGTAGGGCCGCATCAGCGCCGCGCCGAGCGCGCAGTTCAGCCCCACCGCCAGCGGCTTCGCATGGCGCACCGAATGCCAGAAGGCCCCCACCGTCTGCCCCGACAGGATGCGGCCCGAGGCGTCGGTGACCGTGCCCGAGACGATCACCGGCAGCCGTTCACCCGTCGCTTCCATCAGCTCGTCCAGCGCGAACAGCGCCGCCTTGGCGTTGAGCGTGTCGAAGATGGTCTCGACCAGGAACAGGTCACAACCGCCTTCGAGCAAGCCGTCGGCCTGTTCGTAGTACGCGGCGCGCAACTCGTCGAAACTGATATTGCGCGCCGCCGGGTCGTTGACGTCGGGGCTGATGCTGGCGGTGCGCGGCGTCGGGCCCAGCGCGCCGGCGACGAAACGCGGCTTGTCGGGGGTGGCGTACTTGTCGCAGGCTTCGCGCGCCAGCTTCGCGGCAGCGACGTTCATCTCGCGCGCCAGGTGACCGAGCCGGTAATCGTCCTGCGCGATGCTCGTCGCGCCGAAGGTGTTGGTCTCGACGAGGTCGGCGCCGGCGGCCAGGTACTGCTCGTGGATCTGGCGGATCACCTGGGGCTGGGTCAGCACCAGCAGGT
The DNA here is from genome assembly GCA_035438245.1 of Rubrivivax sp. Taxonomy (GTDB): domain Bacteria; phylum Pseudomonadota; class Gammaproteobacteria; order Burkholderiales; family Burkholderiaceae_C; genus Rubrivivax. Next base: position 5,273 of record DAORHX010000226.1, on the reverse strand, counting down.
CGTTGTTGCCCTTCAGGTCCTTCGGGTGGTCCTGGAAGCGCTGGCCGCGGAAATCGGCTTCGGACAGCTTGTAGCGCTGGATCATCGTGCCCATCGCGCCGTCGATGATCAGGATGCGCTGCGCCAGCAGCGCCGGCAGCGCGGCGCCGCGCGTGTAGTGCAAGTTCGGAGGTGCCATGGGGCGAATTGTCCGCCACCTGCAGGCCGGGACGGGTGGCGCACGCCCCAAGCGCCGACGGCGCCCAAGGCCAATGCTCTGGTCGCGCGGCGTGTCTTCGCGTAAGGTGCCGCCTATGAACAGCCCGCGCCGCCGCACCCACGTGGTCTCGATCGAGGCGGCACGCCGACCGGGCGAGCATCGCGCCAGCCCTGGGCGACCGGCCTGATGCCCAAGAGCGACCCGCGCGCCAGGGAAGGCGCGGCGCCTGCGGCCGGGCCGACGCCCGACGCCGATCCCCTGCAGACGCTGCGGCGCCGGCTGCATGCGCGCGGCCTGCGCTTCGGCCTGCGGCGGCGCGAACTGCCGGGTGAACCCGACTTGGTGCTGCCCAAGCGCAGCAGCGTGGTCTTCCTGCGCGGCTGCTTCTGGCACGGCCACGGCTGCGCGCTCGACCGCTCGGCGGCGCGCTTCCATGCCGGCAGCTGGGCCGAGAAGATCGAGGCGAATCAGGCGCGCGACGTCGAGGACCGCGCCGCCTTGCGTGCCGCCGGCTGGCAGGTCGAAACCGTGTGGGAGTGCGAGGTCGAGCGGCGCGGCGCCATCGAGCGGCTGGCGGCGCGGTTGCTGAGGCGCTGAGCCCACCATGACCCTGAGCGATGGCCTCTACGACCTGCTGGTGACCGAAGGGCTGGCGCGCTCGCTGGCCGATGTCGAAGCGCACCGCGTCGACTTGCGCGCAGCCGACGGCGACGCGGCCGACTTGCTGGTGGACCTCATCGGCCGCCAGCTCGGCGCCATGCTCGAAGACCTCGGCGGCAACGACGCCGGCAAGACGCGAGGGCAGCTCGAACTGGTCAACGCCCTGCTGGTGACGCTGCGTCAGCGGCTCGGCAGCGGCGGCGGCAGCGCTGAAGGTATCAACCCTGAGGCGGCCGAGGTCATCGACCTGCTGTCGCCCCCGCTGCGCGTGCTCAAGGCCGTGCAGCGCCATCAGCCGTTCCAGCCATCGCCCGAGATCGGCCTGTCCTTGCCGTGGCTGTTCACCGCCGGCAAGGGCTCGCCTTCGCTGCTGCAGGAGATCCGCCGCGAACTGGCCTCGTGCGACCAGGTGGACATCCTGGTCAGCTTCATCACCGTGTCCGGCGTGCGCAAGCTGCAGGACGTGCTGCAGCAGATCACCGCCCAGGGCGCGCAGGGCCAGGCGGCGACGCGGCTGCGCATCCTCACCACCACCTACACCGGTGCCACCGAGGCGCGGGCGCTGGACGAGTTGGCGCGTCTGCCGGGGTGCGAGGTGCGCGTGTCGCTGGACGGCCGGCGCACGCGGCTGCACGCCAAGGCCTGGCTGTTCCAGCGCAGGTCGGGCTTCGGCTCGGCCTATGTGGGCAGCGCCAACCTTTCGGGTGCAGCGCTGACCGGCGGCTTGGAGTGGACCGTCAAGCTGACGCAGCGCGCGCAGCAGGCGCTGTTCGCCCGCGCCGTGGCGCACTTCGAGACGCTGTGGGCCGACAGCGAGTTCCAGCGCTACGACCCGGACAACGTGGATCACCGGCAGGCCCTGGCCACGGCGCTCGGTCGCGAAAGCTTCGGTGGCGAAGCCACGGGCGCGATCAGCTTCTTCGACCTGCAACCCAAGACCTACCAGCAGGAGATGCTGGAACAGCTGGCCACCGAGCGCGCCCACGGCCGCAGTCGCAACCTGCTGGTCGCGGCCACCGGCACCGGCAAGACCGTGGTCGCGGCCTTCGACTACCGCAACACCTGCCGCAGCGAAGGCGGCCACCCGCGCCTGTTGTTCGTCGCGCACCGCGAGGAGATCCTGCGCCAGGCGCTGCGCACCTTCCGCGAGGTGTTGCGCCACCCCGAGTTCGGCGAACTGCTCACCGGCACGCAGCAGCCGGCACGCTGGGACCACCTGTTCGCCACCATCGACAGCGTGACCAGCCGCGAGCTGGTGGCCCGCGCCGGTGCCGGGCACTGGCACACCGTGGTGGTCGACGAGTGCCACCGCCTGGCGGCCGATCGCTTCGACGCCTTCGTCAGAGCCGTGCGCCCGAGGATCCTGCTCGGCCTGACGGCCACACCCGAGCGCAGCGATGGCCAGCCCATCACGCCGTACTTCGACGCCCGCCCCGATGGCAGCCCGGCCGTGGAGTTGCGCCTGTGGCATGCGCTGGACCTGCAACTGCTGGCGCCGTTCGAGTACTACGCCTGCGACGACGCCACCGACTTCTCGGCCGTGCCCTGGGACAAGCCGGGTGAGCGCGAGGCGCTGGACCGGCTGATCACCGGCAATGACGTGCGCGCGCGGCTGGTGGTCAACGAATGGCGACGGCTGGCGTCGGACGCGAGCCGCTCGCGCGCGCTCGTCTTCTGCGTCTCGGTGGCGCATGCCGAATTCATGACCGACTGGCTCAACCGCGCCGGCCTGCCGGCGGCGTGCGTGGTCGGCACCACCGGGGCGGACGAGCGCCGCCGCGCGCCGCAGCGATTGGCTGCAGGTGAGTTGTGCGCGTTGGTCACGGTGGACCTGTACAACGAAGGCGTCGACCTGCCCACGGTCGACACGCTGCTGCTGCTGCGGCCGACGCAAAGCCCGGTGCTGTTCCAGCAGCAGATCGGCCGCGGGCTGCGTCTGGCGCCGGGCAAGGACAGTTGCCTGGTGCTGGACTTCGTCGGCCAGCACCGCACCGAGTTCCGCTTCGACCGCCTGCTGTCCAGCCTGACCGGCCTGACCCGGCGCGAGTTGCTGGCCGGCGTCGAGAACGGCTTCGGCAGCCTGCCGCCGGGCTGCCACATCCACCTGCAGCGGCAGACCCGCGAACAAGCATTGCAAGGCTTGCGCGCCCTGACGACGCAGAACTGGCGCCGGCTGCGCACCGAGTTGCAGACCTATGCCGCGCTGCGCGGCCGTGCTTCGGTGCGGCTCGCCGACTTCCTGCACGAGCAGGCGCTGGAACTCGAAGACGTCTATCGCGCGGGCACCGGCGCCGGCCGCAGTGGCTGGACGGCGCTGAAGCGCGACGCCGGCCTGATCGCCGCGGAGCCCGGCCCAGAAGAGGACTACTTCAGCCGCCGCTTCGGCGACCTGCTGCACGTGGAGGACTCACGTCGACTCGATCTGATGGCGCAGCTCGGCTCGCTGCCTGGCGACGCCGCGGCGCGGGGCCCAGCGGATGCCCTGGGCGCGCAGATGCTGGCCTACCAGATCGACGGCCGGCACGAGCAGGCCGCGGGCGGCGACGCCTTCGTCGCACGCCTCGCACGTCACCCGGCGATCTGCGCCGAACTGGTCGAGCTGTCCGAACTGCTGCAGGCGCGCAGCAGCTTGAGCACCACCGCCATACCGGGCCTCGAAGACACGCCGCTGTGCCTGCACGCGGCCTACGGCGTGCGCGAGGTGCTGACGGCGGTCGGCTGGCTGACGGCATCGCGCCGCGCGCCCTTCCAGGCCGGGGTGCTGCCGCTGGCCGATCGCAGGACCGAACTGCTGTTCGTCACGCTCGACAAGAGCGAGGGCTACCACGACCGCATCGCGTACCACGACTATGCGATCAGCACCGAGCGTTTCCACTGGCAGACACAGAACAGCGCCGGGCCGGATACGCGCGCCGGCCGCCGCTACCTTGAAAGCCCGGGCAACGGCTGGTCGTTCCAGATCTTCATCCGGCCGCGGCGCGACACGCCCTACCGTGCCTGCGGACCCGTCACGCTCGACAGCTGCGAAGGGAATCGGCCGATGAGCATCACCTGGCGCCTTGTCTGCCCCTTGCCGGTGCAGCTGTTCCGCGAGTTCAGCGTACTGCGCGGCATCTGAGCTGCGCGGCACTGCTGCTCAGCTGGCGCGGCAGCCGGCGGCAACGGTGCGCTCGGTCATACGACCGCGGCGGTAGGTCCAGCGCCAGGCGTCGTCACCCCAGGCCGTCTCCAGCGTCACGAAGGAGCCGTCCTCGACGAACAGGCTGAGCAAGTCCATCTGACAGCCATCGCAGGGGCGGCCCGGAAGGCCCTTCAGCTCCAGGCCCGTGATGGCGCCCTGTTCATCCTTCACCAGCGTCCAGTAGTTGCCCAGTCCGGCCCCTTCGAATACGCGCTCGAAGGCGCGGGCCTTGTGGGCCGGCACGCGAAAGCGCGTCGGCCCCTGCACCACATCGATACCCATGCAGGCTCCCCATTCGGCTGACCCACAGCGGGCCCGCCGCCTCAGCTGCGCACGAACCCAATCCCCCGCCGCTGCCGCACCTCGGGCTTGACGCGGTGCTCGCCTTCGAGCTGGCTCAGGAACTCGTCCGGCTCGAAGCCTTCGCCGAGGATCTGCACCTGCCGCTTCACCGCGGCGAAGTCGCCCGCCGTCAGCTGGTCCAGCGCCCCCAGCCGCTTGCGCTGCTCGGCGTCCAGCCGCGCCGCCTCGCCGCCCAGCGCCTCGGCGACGAACATGCGCTCGCGCTGCTCGGGCTTCAGCGCATGGAAGCGCAGCTTGAAGCTGAAGCGGCGCAGCGCCGCCTCGTCCAGGTCCTCGAACAGGTTGGTGGTGCAGACGAAGATGCCGCCGAAGCGCTCCATGCCCTGCAGCATCTCGTTGACCTCGCTGACCTCGTAGCGGCGCTCGGCCAGGCGCCGGCTGCGCAGGAAGCTGTCGGCCTCGTCCAGCAGCAGCACCGCGCCTTCGCTCTGCGCCTCGGCGAACATGCGCGCCATGTTCTGTTCGGTCTCGCCCACGTACTTGCTGGCGATGTCGCTGGCCTGGCGGACCAGCAGCGCCCGGCCCAGGCTGTGCGCGATGTGCTCGGCCAGCGCCGTCTTGCCGGTGCCCGGCGCGCCGTGGAAGCACAGGCTGCCGTGGCCGCGGCGGCGCAGCGCCTCGACGATGCGCGGCAGCTCGAAGCGCGATTCGACGTTGAGCAGGCTTAAGGAGTAGCCGGTGACCACCTCGCGCGCGCCGCGCTCGCCGCCGTGGCCCAGCGCCAGGTCGGCATTGCCCAGCTGGCGCTGGATCAGCGCTTCGAAATCGCCGCCGTCGTCGTGCGCGCCGTGCGCCAGCTGCGCGAAGCGCACCGCGGTGCGGATCTGCGCCGGCGTCAGCGCGCGCCGCTCGGCCAGCCGGGCGGCGAAG
>DAORHX010000225.1:0-6197 GCA_035438245.1 Rubrivivax sp. | reverse complement strand
GCATTGGAGGCAAGTTGCGCAATTAAGTTCCCTCAAGAATCAAACACTACACTAGTCGTCGCGCGCCAGCCGGATGCCGACCAGCGTGTAGCGCGTGTCGGGCGTGTTCCAGTTGCGGTAGGACGAACGGGCATAGAAGGCCCAGGTGTGCCACGAGCCGCCGCGGCGCACGCGCACGACACCGTCCGCCGGGCCTTGCGGGTCGTCCGGCGGCGACTGCGCGTAGTAGTCGTCGCCATGCCAGTCGGCCACCCATTCCCAGACGTTGCCATGCATGTCGTGCAGGCCCCAGGCGTTCGGCGCGAAGCTCGCCACCGGCGCAGTGAAGGCGTGGCCATCGCTGCCGGGCAGCGCCATCGCCTGCCAGCGCGGCCACAGCCGCGCGCTGTCGGCGTCGAAGACATTGGCGCTGCGCAGCAGCGACTGCGGATCGTCGCCCGAGGCATAGCGCGTGCGCGTGCCGGCGCGGCAGGCGTATTCCCATTCGGCCTCGGTCGGCAGGCGGTAGCGCCGGCCCTCGATGCGGCTGAGCCAGGCGGCCAGTGCCTGCGCATCGTTCCAGCTGACGTTGACCACCGGGTGGTCGTCGCCCTGGCTGAAGCCGGGGTCGCGCCAGGACCAGCGCGGGCTGCGGCCCTCGAAGGCGTCGCCGCGCGGGCTCGTCGCCGGGTCGTGGTCGGCGCGGTAGCCGTAGCCGCCGCTGCCGTCGGCCTGCGATTCGGGCCGATAGCCCGAGGCCTGCACGAAGCGGCGGAACTGGCCGACGGTGACTTCGGTCTGGCCGATCCAGAAGCCGCGCGTGATGCGCACCCGATGCACCGGTGCCTCGTCGGCCAGGGCGAGGAAGCGCTCGCTGTTCAATGCCGGGAAGTCGCGCGCCAGGCTTTGCGGCGACTCGTCGCTGCCCATCAGGAATTCGCCGGCCGGCAGGCGGACGAAGGGCATGCCCAGGCTGTTGCGTTCGACCTCGACTTCGGCCGCGTGCACGCCGGCGACGGCGACGGCGACCAAGGCCAGGCACAGCAGGGCGGTTCGCATGATCGATGGTAGTGTGGCGCCTCGCGCCGGGCGCGGCGCGTACACCGCCACGGCAGCTGCCGCGTTCGTGCGAGCGACGAGGCTTGAATGGAGATGAGCCGATGAAACGCTGGATCACCGCCACCACCCTGGCCGCGGCGGCGCTGGCCGTGCAGGCGCAGGCCTACGACGGCGAGGTGCTGAAGATCGACAAGGCGCAGGCCAAGGTCACGCTGCGCCATGGCGAGCTGAAGGCGCTGGACATGCCGCCGATGACCATGGTCTTCCGCGTCGGCAACCCCGCGCTGCTGAACGATCTGGCCGTCGGCGACCGCGTGCGCTTCGACGCCACCAAGGTCGACGGCAACTACACGGTGACGGCGATCCGCAAGGCGCCTTGAGCCGGAGCCGGACCGTGCCGAACCTTTCCCCGCCGTCATCCCCGAGCTGGCCGGGCGACCCGAAGGCCGGCCGGCTGAAGCATCGGGAAGACCTCGTCGACGGCCGCGGCGCGGCGTGCGCGCAGACGCTGGACCGGCGCTGCGCCGGCGAGAAGCTCGGCCAGCTGCTGCGGCGTGTCGCTGCCGACTGACCTGGCGCAAGCTTCCATAGAGCCGCCGCCCTAAAGAACAGCCCGGGCAGCGCCTATGCTTGGTGTCACGGTACGCGACCGCACAACACCGGAGGCATCATGGTCAAGAAGGTTCAGAAGCCGGCCCTGCCCAAGTTCGAGCTGCCCGCGGGGCTGCGCGACAACCCGCTGGCGCAGTCGGTCAAGGAATCGGCGCAGCAGATCTGGCTGGCCGGCATGGGCGCCTTCGCCAAGGCCCAGGAAGGCCGTCTCAAGGTCTTCGAGTCGCTGATCAAGGAAGGCACGCACCTGCAACGCAGGACCCAGTCCGCGGCCGAAGAGAAGATCGGCGAGGTCACCGACCGCATGAGCGCGATGGCCGGCGACGTCACCGCCAAGGCCGGCCACCATTGGGACAAGCTGGAGACGATCTTCGAGCAGCGCACCGCCAAGGCGATGAACAAGCTCGGCGTGCCCACCGCGAAGGACGTCGATGCGCTGATCAAGCGTGTCGACGAGCTTGCCGCCGCGGTGCAGCGACTGTCGAAGGCGGGCGCGCCGAAGGCCGCCGCGCCTGCGGCGAAGGCCGCCAGGTCGGCACCACCGGCGAAGAAGGCGGCGAAGCCAGCGGCGAAGAAGACCGCGCCGCGCAAGAAGGCCGGCGCCTGATCGTGGCCCGAGCCAACGCCGCCGGCGCCCCGCCGCAAGCGCGCATCGGCCTGGCGCTGGCCGGCGGCGGGCCCTTGGGCGCGATCTACGAGATCGGCGCGCTGTGCGCGCTGCAGGACGCGCTCGACGGCGTCGACTTCACCGACCTGTCGGGCTACGTCGGCGTGTCGGCTGGCGGCTTCATCGCCGCCGGGCTGGCCAACGGCATGACGCCGCGGCAGCTGTGCAGCGCGTTCATCGAGAACGACGGCGTCGACCTGATCCAGCCCGAGCAGTTCCTGCGCCCGGCCTGGAGCGAGTTCGCGCGCCGCGGTGCCGCGCTGCCGGGCCTGCTGGTGCAGGCGTCGCTGCGCTTCCTGCTCAAGCGCCGCGCGCTGCTGCCGGCCTTCGAGATCCTGGGCCGCGCGCTGCCGACCGGGCTGTTGAGCCCGGCGCCGCTGGAGGCGCAGGTCCGCCGCCTGCTCAGTGCGCCGGGGCGCAGCAACGACTTCCGCAAGCTGTCGCGCAAGCTGGTGCTGGTGGCCACCGACCTGGACAGCGGCGACGCCGCGCCCTTCGGCCAGCCGGGCTGGGACCATGTGCCGATCTCGCAGGCCGCCGCGGCCAGCGCCGCGCTGCCGGGGCTGTTCCCGCCGGTGACCATCGACGGCCGCTGGTACGTCGACGGCGCGCTGAAGAAGACGCTGCACGCCAGCGTGCTGCTCGACATGGGGCTGGACCTGCTGATCTGCCTGAATCCGCTGGTGCCGTTCGACGCCACGCATGCGCGTCATCGGGTGCTCGGCAGCGGCGACCCGCGCATTCCGCAGCTGGTGGTCGGCGGGCTGCCGGTGGTGCTGAGCCAGACCTTCCGCAGCCTGATCCATTCGCGACTCGAGCTGGGCATGAAGGGCTACCTGGGCAGCCATCCGCGCACCGACATCGAGCTGTTCGAGCCCGATCACCACGACCCGGAGATGTTCCTCGCCAACACCTTCGGCTATGCGCAGCGCCGCGCGCTGGCCGAACACGCCTACCAGCGCACGCTTGCCGACCTGCGCTCGCGGCGCAGCACGCTGGCCGCGACGCTGGCGCGCCACGGCATCACGATCGACGACGCCGTGCTCGACGATGCGCAGCGCACGCTGGTCGGCCGCAAGCGACCGCTGCGCACGCGTGCGGCACGCGCGCTGAAGCGGCTGGACGAGGTGCTGAACGATCTCGACGTGGCACTGGCCGAGCGCGCCGCCTGAGCTAGCATCGGCGCCGGGAGGAAGCCGCGATGAGGCAAATGACGATGGCGGGGGGAATGGCGATGGTGCTGCTGGCCGGCTGTGCGTCGGGGCCGCCGTTCATCGACCAGGCGCAGCCCGAGGCGATGACCGTGGCCCAGCGCCGCGCCGCCTTCGAGTTCAACTGCAAGGACGTGAGCACGCAACTGCTGTCGCGCGAGACGCTGCAGCCGGTGTCGTTCCGCTTCGGCATCGAGCGCGCCGAGTACACGATCGGCGCCAGCGGCTGCGGCCGGCGCGCGACCTTCGTCGTCATCTGTCCGGACCAGCCGGGCTCGACCTGCTTCGCCGGCGCCGGCCGCGACGGCATCCTGCAGTAGGCCGTTCAAGCCAGGTAGCGCGCCTCCAGGTGCGCGCGGAAGTGCGCCGGGTTCAGCGTCTCGCCGCTGGCGCGCAGCGCCAGCTCGTCGGTGGTCCAGCGGCTGGCCTGCGACCAGATGTGCTCGCGCAGCCAGTCGAACACCGGGCTGAAGTCGCCGGCGGCGATGCGCGCGTCCAGCGCCGGCGTCTGCCGGCGCATCGCCGCGAACCACTGCGCGGCGAACATCGCGCCCAGTGAATAGCAGGGGAAGTAGCCGAAACCGCCCTCGGTCCAGTGCACATCCTGCAGCGGCCCGTCCCTGTAGTTGCCGCGCGTGTCCAGGCCCAGCAGCGCCATCATCTTCGCGTCCCACAGCGCCGGGATGTCCTCGGGCTCGATCTCGCCCTCGATCAGCGGCCGCTCGATCTCGTAGCGCACGATGACGTGCGCCGGGTAGGTGACCTCGTCGGCATCGACGCGGATCAGCCCCGGCTTGACGCGCGTCAGCAGCCGCTGCAGGTTGGCCGGCTCGAAGGCCGGCTGCGCGCCGAAGGCCTCGACCAGCAGCGGCGCCAGCTGCGCGACGAAACCCGGGTGGCTGCCGAGCTGCATCTCGAACGCCAGGCTGCAGCTTTCGTGCACCGCCATCGAGCGCGCCTCGGCCAGCGGCTGGCCCAGCCATTCGCGCGGCAGGTTCTGCTCGTAGCGGCCGTGCCCGGTCTCGTGCACGGTGCCGAGCAGGCTGCCGAGGAAGTCGTCGTCGGAGAAGCGCGTCGTCATGCGCACGTCCTCGGGCACGCCGCCGCAGAACGGGTGCGTGCTGACGTCCAGCCGGCCGGCGTCGAAGTCGAAGCCGAGCAGCCGCATCACGCGCTCGCACAGGCGGCGCTGCGCGTCGACCGGGAACGGCCCCCGGGGCTGCAGCAGCGGCTGCGACTGCTGGCGCTCGCACACGCGCGCGATCAGCCCGGGCAGCCAGGCGCGCACGTCGCCGAACAGGCGGTCGACGACCGCGGCGGTCATGCCCGGCTCGAAGCGGTCCATCAGCGCGTCGTAGCGCGACAGGCCGCTGCGCTCGGACAGCAGCGCCGCCTCCTCGCGGGCGATGGCCACCACCTCGCGGAAGTTGCCGAGGAAGCCGGCCCAGTCGTTGGCCGGTCGCTGCACGCGCCAGGCGTGCTCGCAGCGTGTGCCGGCCAGCTGGCGGCGCTGCACCAGCGACTCGGGCAGCGCGTTGGCGCGCTGCCAGTCGCGGCGGATCTCGCGCAGGTTGGCGCGCTGCGCTTCGGACAGCGCCTCCTGCTCGGCGCGGGCGATCGCGTCGGCCAGCGCCGGGTCGGTGCGCATGCGATGCAGCAACGCCGCCATCTCGGCCAGCGCGGCGGCGCGCGCCGCGTTGCCCTTCGGTGGCATCTTCGCCGCCTGGTCCCAGCCGGCCAGCGATTGCAGATGCCCCAGCCGGTGCAGCCGCGCGTAGGTGTGTGTCAGCGTGTCGTAGGCGGGCGTGGCTTGCATCGTGCGGGCATTCTCGCGCGGCTCAGGGATTGAACCGCCCCGGGAAGACCCACAGCAGCGCCGCGGTCATCGTGAAGTAGCGCAGCAGCTTGCCGATCGCCATGTAGCCGACGCAGGGCCAGAACGGCAGGCGCAGCCAGCCGGCCACCGCGCACAGCGGGTCGCCGACCAGCGGCAGCCAGCTGAGCAGGCAGGCCTTCGGGCCGAAGCGCTGCAGCCAGCGCAGCGCCCGCGCCTCGCCGGGCGGGCGGTGCCTGACACGCTCGTAGGTGCGCTCGGCGGCATAGCCCATCCACCAGCTGATGGCGCCGCCGGCGGTGTTGCCGGCGGTGGCCACCAGCACCGCCGGCCAGAACAGCGCCGGGTCGAGCTTGACCAGGCCGAAGACCACCGGCTCCGAGCCCATCGGCAGCAGCGTCGCCGACAGCATCGCGACGACGAACACCGTGCTCAGCCCGTACTGCGGCAGCGCCAGCGCGGCCAGCAGCGAATGAAGCCAGGCTTCCATCGGCGCGCATTATCGGCACGCGCCGCGCCGCTATACTCGCGCCTCCCGTTTTTGCCACCCCCGGCCCGCCATGCAGATCGGCGCTCACGCGCTCGCGAACAAGCTGTTCGTCGCCCCGATGGCGGGTGTCACCGACCGGCCGTTCCGCCAGCTGTGCCGCCGCCTCGGCGCCGGCCACGCGGTCAGCGAGATGATCACCTCGCGGCCCGAGCTGCGCGATTCGCTGAAGACCTCGCGCCGCGCCAACCACGACGGCGAGAGCGCGCCGATCGCCGTGCAGATCGCCGGCACCGACGCGGCGATGATGGCCGAGGCCGCGCGCTACAACATCGACCGCGGCGCGCA
>DAORHX010000224.1:0-6221 GCA_035438245.1 Rubrivivax sp. | reverse complement strand
GTTATTCTTGACTCGATATATTTCGATTTCTAGAATCCGCCAAATATTGACGCCCTCCAGGGTTAACCCTTGGCGCACTGCGAGGCTCCTGAGGTGTCGATGGCGGGCAGCCCCACGCCGCGATGGCGTCGCCCGATGGCTGCAGCCGCAGCAGATTCATTATCCCTGTCGCCCAAGCCTCGCCATGCGAGCCGGGCGCGAGGGGGCCGGTGTCTCGCCGGCTCCCGGCAAAGAAAGGACTGCGATGAAGATCTTGCAAAAGCTTCGATCCGCCGCCGACGCCACCCGGCGCTCGGCCGATGTGTTCGTGCGCGATGTCGGCAACGGCCTGCTCGAGGTCAGCCACAACAGCCTGGCGCTGCTGGGCCTGGCGGTGGTGGTGACGCTGGCGTTTGCCGCCGGCCGCCCGGATCTGCGCGACCAGACGGAAGCCTGGGCGCTCGGCTGGCTGCAGGAACGCCAGGACAGCCGCAACGAGGCCTCGGATGACCTGACCGTCGCCGCGGCCGAGCCCGAGGCCGTGGCGCGCGCCACCGCGGTGCACCCGAGCGAGCTGACCAAGCAGCAGGCGGCGCTGGCGAAGTGGATCTCGCGCCGCTACAACGTCGCGCTCGAGCCGGTCGGCCGCCTGGTGCAGGAAGCCTGGACCATCGGCCAGAGCGTCGGGCTGGACCCGACGCTGATCCTGGCGGTGGCGGCCATCGAGTCGCGCTTCAACCCGTTCGCGCAAAGCGCGATGGGCGCGCAGGGCCTGATGCAGGTGATGACGCGCGTGCATGTCGAGAAGTACGCTCCCTTCGGCGGCGTGCATGCCGCCTTCGACCCGATCAGCAACCTGAAGGTCGGCGTGCAGGTGCTGCGCGAGTGCATCGCCCGTGCTGGCGGGCTGGAAGCCGGGCTGCGCTGGTATGTCGGCGCCGCCAATACCAACGACGATGGCGGCTACATGGGCAAGGTGCTGCGCGAGCAGGAACACATGAAGCGCGTGGCCGGCGGCAGCGCCGTGCCGCCGAATGCGCCGCTGGACGTGCGCAAGACCGCCCCGGCGCTGCGCGAGGCCGCCACCACGCCGGCGGCGGCGCCGGTCGCACCCGAGACGGCGCCGGCTGTCGAGCAGGTCGCCTTCGCCAACTGACACGCGCCGCCGGGCGGCAGCCGCTACACTCGCGCTCTCCGCGCAACTGGCGATGAGGCGGCCGGCACGGCCGCCGAGGTGGAGCAACCACCATGGAGCGCGGCGAGCGGCCCGAAGGCCGGCTCGATCAGCCGTTCGCCTGGGCAGCCCTGCAATGCCGGCCACCGGCCGGCATCGCGACGGGACAGCTTCAAGCCTGAAGAGGACTGCCATGTTTGACCGCTCCCAATCCACCGTCGCCCGCGTCGACCCCGAAATCTGGGCCGCCATCGAGGCCGAGAACCGCCGCCAGGAAGAACACATCGAGCTGATCGCGTCGGAGAACTACACCTCGCCGGCGGTGATGGCGGCGCAGGGCTCGCAGCTGACCAACAAGTACGCCGAGGGCTACCCCGGCAAGCGCTACTACGGCGGCTGCGAGAACGTCGACGTGGTCGAGCAGCTGGCCATCGACCGCCTGAAGCAGCTGTTCGGTGCCGAGCATGCCAACGTGCAGGCGAACTCCGGCTCGCAGGCCAACCAGGCGGTGCTGTTCGGCCTGCTGCGGCCCGGCGACACGATCATGGGCATGAGCCTGGCCGAAGGCGGGCACCTGACGCACGGCATGGCGCTGAACATGAGCGGCAAGTGGTTCAAGGTCGTCTCCTACGGCCTGGACGCGAACGAGGCGATCGACTACGAGGCGATGGAACGGCTGGCTCACGAGCACCGCCCCAAGCTGATCATCGCCGGCGCGTCGGCCTACAGCCTGCGCATCGACTTCGAGCGCTTCGCGCGCGTCGCCAAGGCGGTCGGCGCCCACTTCATGGTCGACATGGCGCACTACGCCGGGCTCATCGCCGCCGGTGTCTACCCGAACCCGGTGCCGTTCGCCGACGTGGTGACCAGCACCACGCACAAGAGCCTGCGCGGCCCGCGCGGCGGCGTGATCCTGATGAAGGAGCCGGTGGCCAAGGCGATCAACAGCGCGATCTTCCCCGGCATCCAGGGCGGGCCGCTGATGCATGTCATCGCCGCCAAGGCGGTGGCCTTCAAGGAGGCGTTGTCGCCCGAGTTCAAGGCCTACCAGGCGCAGGTGGTGAAGAACGCCGACGTGCTGGCGCGCACGCTGATCGAACGCGGGCTGCGCATCGTCAGCGGGCGCACCGAGAGCCACGTGATGCTGGTCGACCTGCGGCCCAAAGGCCTGACCGGCAAGGCCGCCGAGGACCTGCTGGGCCGCGCGCACATGACCTGCAACAAGAACGGCATCCCCAACGACCCGCAGAAGCCGATGGTCACCAGCGGCATCCGCCTGGGCACGCCGGCGATGACGACGCGCGGCTTCAAGGAAGAGCAGGCCCGGCTGACCGCCAACCTGATTGCCGACGTGCTGGACCAGCCCGACGACGCGGCGCGCATCAACGAGGTGCGCGCCAAGGTGGCGGCGCTGACGCGCGAGTTCCCGGTCTACCGCTAGCCGCCCGCAGGCGCCCGATGCGCTGCCCGTACTGCGGCCACGACGACACGCAGGTCGTCGAGACGCGCGAGGCCGACGAAGGCGGCGCCATGCGCCGCCGACGCCGCTGCCAACATTGCGAGAAGCGCTTCACCACCTACGAGCGCGCCGAGATCGCGATGCCGGCCGTCGTCAAGAAGGACGGCTCGCGCGTCGACTTCGACGCCGCCAAGCTGCGCGCGTCGATGCTGCTGGCGCTGCGCAAGCGGCCGGTGAGCATCGAGCAGGTGGACGCGGCGCTGGAGCGCATCCACGACAAGCTGCTCGCCGGCAGCGCGAAGGAGGTGTCGAGCGCGCGCCTGGGCGAGCTGCTGATGCGCGAGTTGAAGCGCATCGACAAGGTGGCCTACGTGCGCTTCGCCTCGGTGTATCGCAGCTTCGAGGACGTCGACGAGTTCCGGCAGCTGATCCGCGATATCTGAACGGTGTTCCCCCGGATGGGGGATGCGCGGGGGCCCTCCAAATCCGAGGCCTCGGCCCCCCGCGCCGGGGACGCGCGGCGCAGCACGCTTTCCTACAGTGAAGCCATCGATTCACTGACCGGAGAAAGCGCATGAACACCTCGCCCGCCCGCCGTCACCCGCTGCCCGCTTCGCGCCGCGCCCAGGCCGGCGTGACGCTGATCGAAACGACGACCGTCACCGCCGTGGTGGCCGTGCTCACCGGCCTGGCCGCGCCCAGCTTCGACGCCAGCCTGCAGCGCCGCCACCTCGAGGGCGCGGCGACGCAGCTGGAGACCGACATCCACCACACCCGCATGCTGGCGGTGGCACGCAATGCGCCGCTGCGCATCAGCTTCGAGTCCGGCGCCGGCGGCAGCTGCTACGTGATCCATACCGGCGCGGCCAACCAGTGCAGCTGCGCCGCCGACGGCAGCGCCGTGTGCCGCGGCGACGCGCAGGCCGAACGCAGCGTGCGTTTCGCCGCCGAGGGGCTGGTCAGCCTGCAGTCGAACTCGCGTTCGGTGCTGTTCGACCCGTCGCGCGGCACCAGCTCGCCGACCGCCACCGTGCAGCTGCGCTCGCGCAACGGCGCGGCCATCCACCAGGTGCTGAACATCATGGGCCGGGTGCGCTCGTGCTCGCCGGAGCCGGCGTTGAGCGGCTACCGCCGCTGCTGAAGGCGCGGCACGACCGACCGACGGCGTCGCGCCGGCGACAGACGGCGTCGGCGCCGACTGGCGAAGGCCGCCGCCGTCGCGATAATTCGTGACATATGCACACCCCGCGTTCACGGTGGTCCCGGCGGCGCAATCGCCGCGGGTTGACGCTGATCGAGCTGATGATCGTCATCGCCGTGGTCGGCATCCTGGCCGCGCTGGCGCTGCCGAGCTACTTCGATTCGGTGCGCAAGGGGCGCCGCTCCGAAGCCATCGCTGCACTGGCGCAGGTGCAGCAGGCGCAGGAGCGCTGGCGCGCCAACCGTTCCAGCTATGCCGTGTCCCTCACCGCCGCGCCCAACGCGACGCCGCCGGGCCTGGGCATGTCGAGCGCCACCACGTCCGGCGGCTTGTACACGTTGGCCGTGGACGCTGCCGATGCCACCGGCTACACGCTCAGCGCAACGGCGGCGACCGGCACCTCGCAGGCCAACGACACGAACTGCACGACGATGCGCGTGCGCCTGTCCAACGGCAACGTCCAGTACGGCGGCTGCGCCGGCTGTGCGATGCCGACCGGCGCCCTGACCGACCCGAACCGCTGCTGGAGCCGCTGATGCACGCCCCGATCCGGCTGCGCGCACGCGGCTTCACCATCATCGAGCTGATGGTCGTGATCGCGCTGGTCGGCGTGCTGATCGCGCTGGTGGCGCCGTCGCTGCGCGGCATGGTGTCGGCGCAGCGCGTGCGCGGCGTCAACGCCGAACTCGTCACCGACCTGCAATACGCGCGCAGCGAGGCGGCGCGGCGCAACCGCGACGTGCGGGTGGCGTTCAGGGCAGCGAGCAGCCTGACCTGCTACGTGCTCTACGTGCAAGCCGATGGCCTGCCGGTGGAGGACCCCGAGCTGGTCAACGGCGGTGGCGCCAAATGCGACTGCGGCCGCAGCGGCGCACCCGGAGACCCGGTCTGCATCTCGGAGCCCGGGCGCGAGGAAATCAAGACGGTGCGCGTGCCCCGGTCGAGCGGCGTGACGCTGGGCGTGACCAGCGACGACGGCCCGATCCTCGCGTTCGGGCGCACGGCAGGAAGGCTGGTGCCGCTCAGCGCAGCAGGCACACCGCCCGATGCGTTCGTCGTCCTGGTCGCCGGCGACCCGCGCGGGCAGCTGCAGACCACGGTCAACGAGGCCGGACGCCCCAGCGTGTGCTCGCCCGACGACTCGATTTCGGGAGTGAGCTCGACATGCTGAAGCCACGCGCCAGCGCCGCCGGGCGGCGACGCCCTCGCGGCCTGTCGATCGTCGAGCTGATGGTCGGCATCGCCATCGGCCTGTTCGTCGTCGCCGCAGCGTCGATGCTGGTGTCCACGCAGCTGTCCGACAACCGCCGGCTGACGCTCGAGACCCAGGTGCAGCAGGACCTGCGCGCCACCGCCGACATCATCACGCGCGAACTGCGCCGCGCCGGCCACTGGGGGACGGCGCGCCAGAGCGTCGGCGCGCCGGCCAACATCAACCCCTATGTCGCCGTCGCCAAAGCGGAGGATGGCAGCGCCTTCGCTGACCGCGACGTCTCGTCGGTAGTGCTTCTGAGCTACTCGCGCAGCGGCAACGAGGCCGACGAGAACGGTGCGATCGATTCCGCCGAGCGGCTGGGCTTCCGGCTGAGCAACGGGGTCGTGCAGACGCAGCTCGGCAAGAACCCGATGGAGCCCGGCAACTGGCAGGCGCTGACCGATGCCAACACGCTGAACGTCACCGCCCTCGACTTCACGATGCGCGTGCAGCCGATCCGGCTGGAGTGCGCGAAGCCCTGCCCTGGTCCGGGCGACTGCCGACCGATCCTGGAAGTGCGCAACCTGGAAGTGCGAATCCGCGGCGAGGCCGCGCACGACAGCAGCGTGCGGCGCAGCCTGCAGAGCAACGTGCGGCTGCGCAACGATGCGCTGGTCGCCGGCACCTGTCCCGCATGACCCCCGCATGACATGAAGCCGCGCGTTCCCACCCCACGCGCTCGCGCGCAGCGCGGCGCCGCCGCGCTGATCGTCGTGATGCTGCTGTTCTTCGTCGTCTCGCTGGTGGCCGCCTACGCGGGCCGCAACCTGATCTTCGAGCAGAAGACCTCGGCCAACCAGTACCGCGCCACGCAGGCTTTCGAGGCCGCCGAGGCCGGGCTCGAATGGGCGCTGGCGATGCTCAATGGCGGGCGCATCGATGCCAGCTGCAGCCCGCCCAGCGCGGTGAACAGTGCGCTGCCGAGCTTCAGGCAGCGCTATCTGAACATCGATGCCGACGGCGTGTTCACCCCGCGGCTGTGGGCCGACAACCTCACGCGCGAACGGCCGAGCTGCGTGCAAAGCGACACCGGCTGGGCCTGCAGCTGCCCGAGCGGCGGGCCGCCGGCGCCGGCAATCCCGGCGGGCACCGAGACGCGGCCGGCCTTCCGCGTCTGCTTCGAGGCGGTGAACCCGCCCGGGGCAGCGAACCC